>CAKZQX010000932.1 GCA_937141995.1 uncultured Chloroflexaceae bacterium
TGGGCTGAGGGTATTGACAGTTATAACGCCGTTCTTCTGCCGTTGCTGCTGGCCGGTGCGGGGATTCTGGTTTCGGTGATTGGAACCCTGTTTGTACGCACACCCGAGGGCGGTGATCCACAGCGTGCGCTGAACATCGGCACGTTTGGCGCAGGCGGGTTGATGGTGGTTGTCTCCTTCTTTATCATCTGGTTTATGCTTGGCAGCGCAGGACAGTTTGAACCCTACCCCGGTAGCCCGGGCCTCTACACCTGGTTTAGCGTTTTCCTGGCGACAATTGTTGGTCTGGTCGCCGGGATTGCCATTGGTCTGATTACGGAGTATTACACCTCTGAGAGTCGCGGGCCGGCCCGCGCCATTGCCGCCGAGTCACAGACGGGTGTGGCGACCAATATTATCGCGGGTCTGGGCACCGGCATGCTCTCCACGGCCTTCCCGATTCTGGTGCTGGCGGCGGCGATTATTATTGCCTACAGCCAGGCCGGGCTCTACGGAATTGCGGTGGCCGCCCTGGGGATGCTCTCCACTACCGGCATCCAACTGGCCGTCGATGCGTATGGCCCGATTGCCGATAATGCCGGTGGTATCGCCGAGATGGCGGAACTGGGACCGGAGGTCCGCGCCCGCACAGACAAGCTCGACGCAGTCGGCAACACCACAGCGGCAATTGGCAAGGGGTTTGCCATCGGTTCCGCCGCGTTGACGGCACTGGCGCTGTTTGCCGCCTACAGCCGGGTGGTTGGACTAACGGAGATCAATGTGATGGACCCGCTCGTGATGGCCGGCGCGTTTGTCGGCGGGATGCTGCCGTTCCTCTTCTCGGCCTTTGCGATGAAGGCAGTTGGACGCGCCGCCGGGAAGATGATTGACGAGGTGCGGCGTCAGTTCCGCGAGATTCCCGGTTTGCTGGAGGGCAACGCAACAGCCGAACATGCGAAGTGTGTGAGTATTGCTACTGGAGCGGCCATTCGGGAGATGATTGCGCCGGGCCTGATCGCCGTCTTCACGCCAGTCGTGGTCGGGTTTATCTTTGGCCCGGAGGCGCTGGGCGGGTTGCTCGCCGGTGTCACCGTCACGGGTGTGCTGATGGCGCTCTTTATGTCCAATGCCGGTGGCGCCTGGGACAACGCCAAGAAGTATGTCGAGAGTGGCGCGCTGGGTGGCAAGGGCAGCGATGTGCATAAGGCGACCGTCGTAGGTGATACGGTGGGCGACCCCTTCAAGGACACGGCGGGACCCTCGCTGAACATTCTGATCAAGCTGATGAGCCGGGTCACCCTGGTGATTGCACCACTGCTGGCGACACTGTGGGGGATGGGATAAACATCAAGCCAGTAGTATCGTCTGCAACAACTGAAGACGCAGCAAATGAGGGGGGCTTTGCCCCTCTCGTTTGCGTTCACCCGACTTACCGCACAGCGCAGCGGCCGTAGCACCGAAATTTGGTATCATCCCTGAGTCCTGGTAAGATGGCACTGCTCAAAATCGAGAATTTTTACCAAAATATTGCAGGCAGCCTGCTGGTCTATCACTAGACCGGAACAGACCGTAGCACGGAAGTGGTGTTACTGATAGGAGTTACGCGGTGAATGTTTGGACCACGAACGCCGCGAAATGAGCGAAAAACGCGAAACGACCCGTGCTGA
>CAKZQX010000933.1 GCA_937141995.1 uncultured Chloroflexaceae bacterium
CGCGGCGCGGGGCAGTATCGGCAACACCGTGGAGTATATCGCGCCGGTTGCGGCCAACCCGGTGGACCAGACTGCGTCGCTGCGCGAACTGGTACAGGACATGCAGGCCGGGCAGGTGGATATGCTGGTCATCCTCAGTGATAACCCGGTCTACACCGCCCCGGCGGACCTCGATTTTGCCGCCGCCCTGGAAAATGTGGAACTGCGTATTCACCATGGCCTCTACCATAACGAGACCGCGCGCCTCTGCCACTGGCATATTCCCCAGACGCACGAACTGGAGTCCTGGAGTGATCTGCGTGCCTTCGACGGCACCGCCACGATTATCCAGCCGCTGATTGCGCCACTCTACGACGGGCATTCGGTTCACGAACTGCTGGCGGTTCTGCTGGAGCAGCCCTTTACGACGAGTTATGAGATTGTGCGTGGTTACTGGGCGAACCAGGTGCAGGCCGGTGATGTGAGTTTTGATACCTTCTGGGAAACCGCGCTGCACGACGGCGTTGTCGCCGGGACAGCCGCCACGCCGGTAGAGGCTGAACTGCGGGCGGACTTTGCCGGGCAACTGGCGCAGGTGACACCCGTCCAGCCGGGCGAAATAGTGGGGCTGGAGATTAACTTCCGCCCGGACCCGACGATCTGGGATGGGCGCTATGCCAACAACGGCTGGTTGCAAGAGACGCCCAAACCGCTGACTACCATCACCTGGGGCAACGCGGTCCTGATCAGCATTAACACCGCCGAGCGCTTCAATCTGGCGAATGAAGATCTGGTCGAATTGCGCTACCGCGAGCGCAGCGTGCGCGGGCCAGTCTGGATTATGCCGGGGCATCCCGATGACGCGGTGACGGTGCATCTGGGCTATGGTCGTTCGCAGGCGGGACTGGTCGGTGGCGACGGTGACAACACCCTGGGGTTTAATGCCTACAGCCTGCGCACCTCGGATGCACCCTGGTTTGACACCGGGCTGGAACTCTTGCGCATCGGTACCCAGGAGCCGATTGCCACCACGCAGAACCATTTTGCAATGGAGGGGCGCAAACTGGTGGAAACTGCCACGCTGGAGGAGTTCCGCGCCAACCCGCACTTTATCCATGGCGACGGGCCGGCAGAGGAAGAGTTGCCCTCGCTCTACCCCGAATTTGAGTACCCAGGTAATGCCTGGGGTATGGCGATTGACCTGAATGCCTGCATCGGCTGCAACGCCTGCCTGGTGGCATGCCAGGCCGAGAATAACATCCCGATTGTCGGTAAAGAGGGCGTGAAGGCCGGGCGCGAGATGCACTGGCTCAAGATTGACCGCTACTACGAGGGCGAAGATGTCTACAACCCGGCGGTCTACTTCCAACCGCGCCCCTGTATGCACTGTGAGAAAGCCCCTTGCGAGCTGGTCTGCCCGGTGGCGGCGACAGTGCATGACAGCGAGGGGCTGAATATGATGATCTACAATCGTTGCGTGGGGACGCGCTACTGCTCCAACAACTGTCCCTACAAGGTGCGGCGCTTCAACTTTTTCCAGTATGCCAACCAGGATACGCCGGTTATTCAGTTGATGCACAACCCGGATGTCACCGTGCGCACCCGAGGCGTGATGGAGAAGTGTACCTACTGCGTGCAGCGGATCAGCTCCGCGCGGATCGAGGCCAAGAAGGAAGAGCGGCCTATCCGCGATGGTGAGGTCTGGACGGCCTGCCAGCAGGCCTGCCCCACCCGGGCGATCACCTTTGGCGATATCAACAATCCTGACAGCCGGGTGACGCAACTGAAAGCCCTGCCGCAAAACTATGGCCTGCTGCGCGAGCTGGGCACGCGCCCGCGCACCAGCTATTTGGCGCGGTTCCGCAATCCCAACCCGGCAGTTGAAGAGGGGACAGCCTGATGGCAGAGCGCTCCGAGCAAAAACGGCCCGTCGGTCCGGTACTGGAGCCGGGTTACACCTATGCCTCCGTCACCGATAAGATCAGCGCGATTGTGCTGGAGCGGCGCACTTCGCTGCGCTGGTTTATCGGCTTCGGCATCTCGTTTAGCATCTTCATGGTGCTGATGGCATCGATTACCTACCTGTTTGCGCGGGGTATCGGTATCTGGGGGCTGAATGTCCCGGTTGGCTGGGGCTTCGCCATTGTCAGCTTCGTCTGGTGGATTGGCATCGGGCACGCGGGCACGCTGATCTCGGCTATCCTGCTGCTGCTGAACCAGCGGTGGCGCACCTCGATCAATCGCTTTGCCGAGGCAATGACGCTGTTTGCTGTGGCCTGCGCCGGGTTGTTCCCGCTGCTGCACCTGGGCCGTCCCTGGTTTGCCTACTGGTTGATCCCCTACCCCAGCCGGATGGGCGTCTGGCCGCAGTTTCGGAGTGCGCTGGTCTGGGATTTCTTCGCCGTGATGACCTATGGCACGGTGTCACTGGTCTTCTGGTACCTGGGGCTGATCCCGGACATGGCAACCCTGCGCGACCGGGCCAAACGGCGCTCCACGCAGATTATCTATGG
>CAKZQX010000934.1 GCA_937141995.1 uncultured Chloroflexaceae bacterium
CAGGGACCGGAGCAGCGACGGGAGATCCGCATCCGCCGCGAGAGACGCGAAGCGGAATCCCGGCGTGATGGACCGGCCGTCCTCCGGATCGCCGGCATCGAGCCGCAGGCGCGCGATCAGCAGGCGCTGGTCGGCCTCCTCAGCCGAGGGCGAACGCTCTCCAACCTGCGGCAGCGGCTGGATGCGCCGCTTGACGAACATCCGCTGCGGCAGCAGATCGCTGACTGGCAGGCTGAGATTGCCGCACTCGACCTGAGCGGCGTGGCCGAACTGGAACGCGAAGCGCAGCGGCTCCAGGGGATCGTCGCGCAGGAGGTAGAGCGCGAACGCCACCTGAACCAGCAGATCGGGCGACTGGAAACCCGCTTGCAGGCGCTGACCGAGCAGCAGCGCGAGGCCGAGCGCGAACGCACCGAGCACGAGCGGCATGCCGCCACCGAGCGCGAACAGTTGCCGGAAGCGATCACTGCGGCGGAAGAACTCTTCACCGAGCGTACCGCGCAGGCCGACCTGGCCGAGACCATCCGCAACACTGAGACGGCGACACAGCGCTTTGCCACCCAGTTCCAGAATGAGTTGACCCGGCTGAATGATGCGGCCCTGGCCTACAACTTTAGCTATCAGTTTGTGGCACTGCCCAAAAACCTGGACGAACCGCGCTACCGGGAAGAGTTGGAGCGGCTACAGGCCACGGAACTGCCGCGCTACAAAGAGCAGATCGAGCAGGCGCAGCGCGAAGCCGAAGAGGAGCTACGCGAGCATGTGCTGCACCGCCTGCGCGAGCATATCCTGCTGGCACGACAGGAGCTTGACCGCATCAACGACGCGCTGAGCCGACTACAGTTTCACGGGGAGCGCTACCGCTTCAAGGCCCAGCCCGCCGACGAGGTGCGCGAGTACTACGACCTGATCAACGATGCGCAGTTGCTCGGTACGGCGGGATCGCTCTTCAAGAGCGAGTTCTACACGAACCACAAGGCCACCTTTGACCGCTTTTACGATCTGCTGACGCGCACTCCTCGCAGCGATGGCGAGCGCGAAGAGCAGCGGCGGCTGACCGACTACCGGGGCTACCTGAGCTATGATATCGATGTCACGCACGCCGACGGTAGCTCCTCCCGCCTGAGCCGGATCATGGGCCAGACCTCCGGCGGCGAAACCCAGACACCCTTCTATGTCACTATCGCCGCGTCGTTTGCGCAGTTGTACCATATCAACGAGCGCCACCAGCGCCCGACGATCCGCCTGGTGGCCTTTGACGAGGCCTTTTCCAAAATGGATCAGGACCGCATCGGCGCAACGCTGGAACTGCTCCAGAGCTTTGGCCTGCAAATTATCACCGCCACCCCGCTGGAGCTCTGCGAATATCGGGCGCCGCGCATCTGCACCAACCTGGTGCTGACCGCCGTGGGTGATACAGTGCTGATCGAGCCCTACCGCAACTATGCCGCCCGCCTGGAAGCCTTCGCCGCCGACGGCAGGGACAATGGTGGCATTGTTGATACCGCTACCGATATGACCAGTGAGGTGTGACCAGCAATCCGGAGTACTACCGGATCTAAATATGATTTAAATATACACTGCACAGACTTTGTTAATTAATTACAGAACACAGTGGCTTCACCTGGTAGCGGGCACGCCGTTGCAGTGGCCGACGGTTGGGCCTATTTCGATACCTCCAATGGCCTGAGTCGTATTCGCGCTGACGCGCCGCCAATTACCGCCAACTTCGCCGCCGACAGCATGGAGGTGACGCAGGGTATTCAGAACCTGAACAACGATGTGCCCCTGATGGCCGACAAACCAACCTATGTGCGGCTGTATGGGCGCAAACTGGACGGACCAAACACTTAGAGTCTGTCTGAAACGGGTGGGTCATGGGGCAATACCATTCAAATAACACGAGTTACGTGGTCGCCCCACCAGGGGTTGGGTTTCGCCTCCGGCAGGGCGGAAGGTGACATCCTTTTCCCGAAAAATTTTGCGCAAAGCGCAAAATTTTTCGGGAAAAGATAAAACAGTACCATGCTGCCGCAGGCGATATGAGCCGTTCCGGCGCTCAAACGCCCGTTTGGACGGGAACCGCGTAACTCCTGTCAAATAAGCTCGCGCAAAGGCGCCAAGGTCGCCAAGAACTGCATAAACGTTGCCGCTTTGCGGCTTTGCGCGAGCTAATCCGGCCGTATTTGAAAGGTATTGCCCCATGACCACCCCGTTTCAGACAGTCTCTAACGTCGCCGGCAACTGGAGGCCGAGGCGCTGCCGACGCTCAATCGTCCCGCGTTGCCGGCGCTGATTGGGCGTGCATCCGGCAGCCGGACCAGACCATCCCGCAGGCGATTGCTCCGGTTGTCCCCTGTTGTGTACTGATGAGGAGATAGCAACGATAGCCGAATAGATTATCACTCGAGACTACGGGTTGCCCGAACCCCCGATGATATGGTACGTGATCTAGCTTGTTCACACACTCTTGGCACCGGGTGCCAAGAGTGTGTGAACAAGGATGAAATCTTCCGCCCTGCCGGAGGCGACATGCGCTGCCACGTCAGTGACCGTGTAACGCGTGTATTTTAGTCAAGTTCGGCAACCGGCGAAACCAGTTGTCTTGCCGCCGGGCAAAGGCGTGGGTATCATATTTAAGCCGTTGGACACACTCCTCCAGCGTGGCCGTACCCGCAAAGTAGGGGCGAAACTGGATGTAGCCCAGACTCGACATGGCCGACAGTTCCCAGGTGTAGCCCATTTCGAGCAGCATGTGTACCTCGCGCAGCAGCCCTGCTGCCATCATTGCATCAATCCGCGCATCGATCCGCCGGTAGAGTTCCTCGCGCGGCAAGTTCAGCCAGAGCGTTTCGATGCGGTATGGCGGTGGTTCCTGCGTCTGCTGGGCTGAGATTGGCTGTCCTGTCATCTCGTATACTTCCAGCGCGCGGATGATGCGCCGCACATTATCGGGCCCGGTCGTGGCTGCTGCCTGCGGATCAACGGCGGCCAGACGCGCATGCAAAACTGCTGCACCATGCTCCTGCGCTTCTGCCTCGAGTGCTGCTCGCAACTTCGGCTGGGGAGGTACCCGGGGAATACGCCACCCCTCCAGTACCGCTGCGACATACTGCCCCGTTCCTCCGACCAGCAGCGGCATTCGCCCCCGCCCGGCGATATCGGCAAGTGCTGCGGTCGCCAGATCCTGGTAGGTTGCCAGCGAGAACGGCTCATCGGGATTAATGACATCAATTAGATGATGTGGTACCCGCGCTCGCTGCTCTGGCGATGCTTTGGCTGTACCAATATCCATACAACGGTAGACCTGCCGCGAGTCCGCTGAGACGATTTCGCCGCCCAGACTCTCCGCTTTCCTGAGCGCTAGTTCTGTCTTACCCACCGCCGTTGAGCCGACAATCGCAATCAGGGGGGGGAATTCCGGCATATCGTTGCGCTGCATTCGGGGAGCGCTGAACTTCCCGGATGTAGCATACTCCTTTCAGATAGTCAGATTGATGTGAACTGGAACATTTGCCTGTGTCGGCCCTACCATATACCTGCCAGGGTCTTCACTTTCATGACGCATTGCATTATAATTGGAATAACTCTCTAGTTGTACACCGTAGACGAATGAATGACGGACAATAGAACGATGGGTGGTGGCTAATGAACGGCACACAAACAATCAAGCGCGTACTGCGCCGGGCGACCGGACGGGACCGGCCTAAGACAGTAGCGCCGGTCCCGCTGCCGGACTACGAGATACCCGTACCGGAAGCTGAACCGCTGGCCCCGGTTACGCTCAAGCTGCGTGATGATCGTCGGGTCAACGTGCGCCACATCTGTCCCGAAGATGCTGACCGGCTGGTTGAACTCTTCTGGCGACTCTCTGCCGACACCCGCTGGCGCCGGTTTTTTGTTCCTCTCGACAATGTTGATTCCGAGTTGGTGCGCCGCACCGCGCGGCGTATGGCAGCAATTGACCGGCGGTGTGAAGTGGCGCTGGCCGCCGTAGCATGCGAAGATGGACACGAGCGTATCGTTGCCGTCGCACGTTTTGCCTGCCCGAAGGCTGCTGATGAGACTGTTGAGGGCTCAATTGTTGTGCGCGATGATTACCAGGGCGCGGGATTGGGTTCGCAGCTCTTGCATCTGTTGATCCGGGCGGCCAGGATGCGCGGTCTGCGTACAATGACCATCTTCACTCAGGGTGACAACCCTGCTATCCTGACCATCATACGCCGTATGGGTGTTCCCTACACCACCAGTTTTGCTACCGGTGTCTACGAGATCACGCTACATCTAGCAGGATAGTTGAATAGTGTGAATTCTGCAAGGGGGCTATGCAGATCTCAGGCTTCAAAATAATGCTGTTTGGATTTATCGTGGTGCTATTTGGCGGGTTACTGCATCGGGGTGTCTTGCAGCATTTCGGCGGTATCCCGGTGATCATATGTGCCTGGGGTGGGGGCTGGTTAGCCGGATCTACCGGGAGCCGCAATAATGTAACAGGAGTTACGCGGTGCAGCCGTATTTCGGTCTGTTGACCGATATGAATGTCGGCTTCGCCTGCGGCAGCATGGTACATGTTGATCTGTGTTTCCAAAACATTTGCACGAAGTGCAAATGTTTTGGAAACACAGATGGAATCTTCGACCCTGCCGGAGGCGGAATCTCCCGTCGGGTCAACGACCGCGTAACGCGTGTAACGTACAGGAGGTACACGGTGCGGACTGTTCCGGCCTGGTGCCGGCCGTTCATCCAGGTGATACCTGATTTGGAACCGACCGTGTAATGCGTGTTAACTTCCACGCGTTACGCGGTGATGATGCAAACCGGATGGTTGATCCTGGTATTGTGCATGTTGCCTACGGCATCTCTCCACACGGAAAAATCCTTCCGGCACATGGATCAAAGCGTGTTCCTGCCGGAACCACTCCTCCTCAAACATACCCTTCCCCCGTACCTCTGGTACAACCGGCAATAGTACCTTTTGGGTTGAGGTTTCGCCTCGCTGGGTGATAGACACTCAAATGACTTAGTGATATCATGAGTAACTTAATACAACGTTTTATCAGGCGCGAAAGGAGGTGACATTTATGCAAAACCATCTCAGACTTTACCTCTTCTGGCAGCATCTGTGCGCTCTGCTCACGGGTCAGGCCGTGCTGGTTCGGCAACAACTTATATGCCTGGGCCGGTGGCTCTGCGCACACACGACAGCTTTGCTCCGGGGACATGGGTTTCGGCGATGGTCCGTCGGGCAGGGATTGGTTGAGTACGCCCTAATACTTGTTCTTATTGCTGTAGTTGCGATTGGCGCACTGACCCTGGTCGGCGACCGGACCGAACAAGTCTATGATCAGGTGCAGTGTGCTTTGAGTGGCGGTGAGTATCACCAGGACAATGGGAACGGTAACAGCAATAAGTGTAAGTAGAAGTGATCTCCTAACGAAACCGGTTAGGGTTCCCGCAACCAGCGCCGGAGGCAGATGCCTCCGGCGCTACTTTGTTGGCAGCATCAACTTTCCCACTACAGTCCGTTGCTGACCATTCTGGGGGAATCGACAACCGTATGCCGGCATTCGGCGCGCAGCCGTCGTGCAACAGTTATCAACAATTTTGCGTCGATTATAGTGTGATGAGGTATAATACATCTATAGCTTTTACAGATACAAAATAGCGAAGGAGCAGAAATGTCAGATCGTGGTGTTGGCAGAGGGCCAGGCAATAAGCTAAACTCAAATATTGATATACGGGGTGGTGCTATCGGTACGCTGGTAGCA
>CAKZQX010000935.1 GCA_937141995.1 uncultured Chloroflexaceae bacterium
GCTGCCCGTGGCAGCCTCCGCCGATTCATCCAGCGTCACAATCAGCCGCGCACCCTGGTCGTGAACCGCCTGCGTCAGCGCGCGTAGTCGGGGCACGAAAGCATCGTGGTACAGCCCGACATGCGCATGAACCCGACGTGAATCCGGGGGTACCACTCGCAGCGGCTCGGTGATAATTAACCCCACCCCCCCACGCGCCCGCCGAACATAATAGTTCAGCAGATCATCACCAACAAAACCGTCCGGCAGCGCATAGCCACTCGCTACCGTTCCCATCACGATCCGATTCGGCAACTTCTTTCGGACAATCGTCATTGGACTGAACAGATGAGACATGGTCTGACGCCCATATGCTGTGTGCCAGGGGCAGGTAACGGCGATATCCGCCGCGCATCAGCGGCACGGGAGGATTCGGCAGGCAACAAACAATTATAGTCAAGAGCGCAACATCCGCAAGTGAAGAAACCGTTCGCGTGCCGGCCGTCGTATTGGCTGATGACGTTTGAGTCAGTCACAGGAGGTACGCGGTGGGCATTTGGACCGCGAACAACACCCAATGAGCGAAACCCGCGAAACGGTCAATGCTGACATGGATCAGGTGATCCCACGTTTGGTGAGGGATATTGCCTCCGGCCGGTCGGAAAAAGTTATCTTTTTCACAAACATGTTGCACAACGTGCAAACATTCCCTGAAAAGCATGGTTGGTACCGCATACCTCCATCGCTTCTTCAGATTGTAGGACGCCGGTCATGGTGCTGTAATGTGTTTACCTTGTGACAGAGCTACCAGCGGGGTACGATGAACGCGGCACTCCTGATTATGTTGTGAAGATGTCGCCTATGTCAACTATGTCAACGTCAAATATTTTTCACACCCTGCGCAGCAGCGGTACGATCCGCCGCCATCGCCGTACGCTAAGAGAACAGATCCGGCAGGAGCCGGTGGTCCAACTACTGCCGACATTGCCCGATCTGCCGCTACGCCTGGCGGACATGGCCGATATCGGTCTGTCCGGTCTGCTGACGCATACGCCGTTTGTAGCCCTGCGTGGTACTCCCGGCAGTGGGCGCAGTCTGGCGCTGCTACAACTTGCCTGGCACGGGAGCGCACGCGGACAGAGTAACCCGGTTCTGCTGCTCTCGCTGGCGCAGGCCGATATGCCCGCGCTACCGCCGCAGGTAATTCTCGATCAGGCGCTGGCCGCGATTGGCGTGATCACGCCGCACAAAGCCTCCCGTAAGGCGTGTCTACTGTTGCTGGATGACTGGGAGACGCTCCCGGCAGCCCGCCGCGCCGACTGGCACGCATTTCTGGTAAGCCTGCCGCAAACGCGCCCCGGCACCCGCGCGGTAGTAGCGCTGCCCGTAACCGGCACGGACTGGCCGGGCTTTCAGCGGGCGACTCTGGCCGCTCCCGACGATACCCTGCTCCAGCGCTGGCTGACGCATCTGCTGCCGGAGCAAGATCATGCGCCCATCCAGGTGGCCCTGAACACCGCCGCGCTCCCGGCAAATCTGCGCGAGCGCCTGCTGGAGATTGGACTGCTCTGCCTGACCTATCCGGAGTATGGCCTGCCCGCCAACCGCATTCAGCTCTACGAACATGCATTTGAGCGGTTTAACCGACCACCGAACGAGAGTAGCCCGCCCCCCGCCGCGCAGGCCTCCCAGATCATTGGCTGGAGCGCGCTGCGCTGGTATGAACTGGCCCGCGATATGGCCGGGCACCAGGATATGCTGCGGCTGACCGAAATGGATGAGCGGGTGCGCGCCGAGGTTGCGCTACTGCTAGTGCATCTGCTGCCGCATCCGGAGCCGCTCTACAGCGTGCTGTGGGGCAGCGAGCAGCCCACACCGGAGAATCTGCTGATCCTGGGGCGCTGCCTGCGCGAGCAACCGGATGATGCACCGGTCTGGTGGCTGCGCATTCTGACCGCCCTGCACGACTGGCCGGAGAGCGTGCCGCACCAGAACTTGTTACGTGAGCTTGGTCCGCGCTTCCCGGATATCGTGGCAACCGCCGGGGACACACTGCCCGTCGAACCGACGCGCCAACTGCTGGAGGCATTGACACCGCTGCTGGGGGGAGCGGCCTTGCTGGCCCTGCTCGATAATCCTGGATTGTCTGCCGATCTGCGCTGGGTGGCGGCCGATCTGCTTTTGAAGCTGCCCCCCGCCGGCCGAGAGCACCTCGCCGAATTTGACCACCCCCCTGATACGCCGGCGCAGGCCGCGCGCTGCTACCTGCTGGCCCTGGGCAGCGCCGAAGAGCGCCGTCGACTGGCGACCCCGGAGATCGCGCCCTGGATCACCGCCCTACGCGATACGCCGATCAGCGCGGAGCGGCGCATGCGCCTTGCCGGTGCAATCCTCGATGATGCAGCGATACCCGCCGGAATCCGCTCAACCGTCCTGGCTATCGCGCCACACAGCAACGAGCAGACCCGACTGAGCGTTATGGCGGAGGCCTGTAGCGACGGCGAAGCCACAGTGCGGCAGGAGGCATTACAGACCCTGCAGGGTCACGAAACGCGCCAGATCCTCACCGTGCTGAGTCAGATTCTGCTGGGAGCGACCGGCACATGGGAAGCGCAGCGGGACGCGCTGGAGCAACTGGCACGCTATGCCCACCAGGATGCCAGCGCGCTGCTGGCCCGCTGTGCGCTGGCACCGCACCTGCCCCTCACCGGACGGCTACGGGCTCTCCAGTTGCTGGCCGTCCGCCGGAGTGCCGGGCCGCTGCTGCTGCGTCGTCTGCTGCATACCGAGAACACCAACCCGGCGGTGCGCGCTATGGCTGCGCGCCTCCTGGGACACCTGGGGCATGCGCCGGTTATCGCGGAACTCTGCCGGCTCGCTACCAGCAACGCTCCGTCCCTCGCGCGCCAGGGAGCCGTCGCCGCCCTGGGTCAACTGGGGCAAGCCGTGGATGCAGCGCAGGCAGAGATCCGCAGTACGCTCGAAACCGTGTTGCAAGAGTCATTCGGCGATGTAGCGCTAACGATTGCCGTGGTGCAGGCAATGCAGGCTCACGGCGATCTGGCAAGTGTAGCCCGACTGGGGCACCTGCTCGCCGCCGATATTGCCGTGCAACTCCGGGACGACTGGCTGGCCCGCGTCCCCCACCTGGCTAACATGCCGGTTGATGCATGGCTGGAACAGGAATTACCTGCCGATATCCATCTGGCACTGGCAACGGCGCTGGCCGCAGGCACCACCGAGGCCGACCGGCCGGGCAGCCTGACCGAACTCTTTGAACTGCAAGCGCTCCAGATCCGCAACGCCATCGCCACCGCCCTGGCCCACCTGGGCCGCCAGGCCGCTGCGGACGCGCGCACAACGATCCGATCCATGCTGATGGCGACCCTGCACTATGCGCCGCCCAACCAGGACGCCTGCCATCTACTGCGCTGCCTGGCCGACCTGAGCGATGATGGCGGCTTGAGCGAACTGCAGCACCTGCTGGACGATAACGCGCTTAATCCGATGTTGCGCTGGCTGGCAATCGAGCAACTGGGTGCGCACCCGGCAGTGGTGCCGCTGCTGGTGGAACTGCTGGAGCAGGAGCAGCTTGATCCATTTATCGCCAGTCGGGTGATCCAGGTGCTGGGGCAGCATGGCTCCCCCCTGGCAATCCCCATCCTCTGCCAACTGGCGGAGCAGAACCATGGCTCCCTGCATCTGCGCACCCAGGCGATTAGTGCGCTGGGGAAGCTGGTTGATCCGACGACCGAGACGACGCTGTTCCGCCTGATTGCCACTGGAACCATCCCGGTGGCGTTGCGGGCGGCGGCGGCCGAAGCACTGGCGGAGGCCTTTGATCCGGGGCGGCGGGTGCGCCTGCGGGCCCTGCTCAACCGGGAGCGGCTCCAGCCCGAATTGCTGGCGAGTGTGATCGGCGCACTGGGGCGTGCCCGCGACCAGGAGTCGCTGCCGGCCATGGTGCGCTACATTCTGGATGACCACCCGACCGTAGCGCTGCGCGCCCTGACTGCCCTGGCGCAGATTGGCGACAAGAGTATTGCCCCACTGATTATGCGCGTGGCCCAGAGCGCCGCGAACCAGAGTGTACGCCTGCATGCGGTGGGTACTCTGCTGCAGCTCGAGGGCACAGAGTATCTGCCGCTGCTACGCGGGTTTCTCGATAGTCCGCAGTTTTCGCTGCAACTGCAGGCGCTGGACTATCTGCTGGGTCTCCAGCCGGATGCGCCGGAACTGCGGGATATGCTGACGCGGGAAACCACGCCGCTGGCCGTACGTTTGCGCCTGGTTGAAGCGCTGGATCATACCAGCAACCGCGCCATGCTGCGCACCATACTCCTCGATGAGCATAGCAATCCGATCTTGCGGGTACATACGGCGAATGTTCTGGGGCAGCATCTCACGTTTGATGCACTCGATGCCCTGACCCGGTGTGCCCGGCAGGCGACTGCCCCGCTCTGGGTGCGTTATCGCTGCATCACCATTCTGGCATTACCGAACCATACATCCAGCGACTACCTGGCTGAAGCCCAGGCCGCCCTTAGCCAGATCGCCGACGATCCCACCCAACCTATCGAAAACCGCGCCTGGGCCATGTCCGCCCTGGTCCGCATAGAGGAGTAATCAGGGAGGTATCCATGGCAACCAGGATCATGGTCGTAGATGACGAACTGTTGATCTGCCAACTGCTTACATACCAGCTTAACGGTGCCGGCTATGCCGTCAGCAGCGTGCAAAGTGGGCGCGAGGCGCTTAAACGTATGCTGCTGGAGGAGCCGGATCTTATCCTGCTTGATGTAATGATCGGTGACATGAGCGGCTGGGAAGTCTGCCGGCATATCCGCGCTACTTCAACCATCCCGATTATTATGTTAACTGCAAAAGGGGCCGATGGCGATGTTGTCACCGGCCTGAATGTTGGAGCGGACGACTATATCACCAAACCCTTCAGCATGAACCAACTGCTGGCCCGGGTTGAGGCCGTGTTGCGGCGCACGCGCGCGGCCCGCATGCCCCACCCGGTGCATAACACCGCGACCGAGGCGGTACACGACCCGCACCTGCGGTACGCGCCGGAGTTTTACACTCCGCCGGAGAGCAGCCCCGGCAGCCCGCCCACGCCGGCACCGGCAGGCCCAAAGGAGTCACCACGTTACCAGGCGCACCCGGCGGCCCCACCCGCCGATGAGCTACCGGCCACCAGTGTTGGTCGCCAGTTCCTGGAGGCTCGCAAACTACGCGGCCTGACCCTGCACCAGGTTGAGACTGCCTGCGGGGTGCGCTGGGATTTTTTACAGGCACTGGAGCGGGAGCATTTTGAATATATGCCACGGGTGCAACTGCGACACGCGCTCAAGGCCTACAGCACGTTCCTGGGACTGGATGTCGATGAACTGCTAGGCCAGGCTGAACCACCCGCGCAACAGCAACCGCAGTGGTCCATCCCCATCGCTATGGCTGCAACCGTCGTGCTGGTACTGATTGTGATGCTGGGTTTTCACTTTTTCTGAGTCATTCAGGCCAACTCGGCCGTGGCCGTCAGTGCCGTCTTGCCATCGGGCCCCTGCGCCTCCAGTTCAACCTGCCCGGCGCCGGGCCGACCAACCAGGCGGAACGGGGCCAGGTCAAACAGTGGTGCCTGCCCGCGAAAGCTGAACCCGGCAACACGCTGCGGCAGCGTGTGCCGCACCAGTTCCAGCAGCAGGATGGCCGTGAGCGGTCCATGCACCACCAGGCCGGGATAGCCCTCCTCGTTCAGCGCATAGGGACGGTCATAGTGAATTCGATGC
>CAKZQX010000936.1 GCA_937141995.1 uncultured Chloroflexaceae bacterium
CACGAAATGTTGGCTCTTCGAGCCAACATTTCGTGAACAAGATCTGGGTTCTTCCGCCCTGCCGGGGGCGAATTGTCTTTCAGGTCAGCGACCGCGTAAGTCCTGTCATATTGCGCGAGTTATGCGGTGCGCGTTCAAACGGGCCATGTGCTCCCGATAACGGCGTATTTCACCTCCGGCAGAGCGGAGGCGAAATACGCCGTTGATTGCCGGCCAACGCCTGGTTTGGAGCTGACTGCGTAATTCCAGTTACTGATGGTAAGAGTAGTATTTTCGTCTGGTGAAACGGTTTTTCAACGCCGAACCCGGTGGGTGATCCTGATGATTACCTGATAGATTGCTGTTACGATCAACCTGACAAGCAACCGGCAACCAGCAGTCTTCGATGATGAAGCGGCACCAGCGGGGGTGTGGAGTAGCTATGGCTGAATCAAGACTGGAACTCAAACCGGGAGCGCTGGTTATTGCCGGCGACGGATCGTGCGGCAATCTGAAACATCTCTTTGTCCATGCCACCAAGCGGCGTGTGGTCGCCCTGGTTGTCCAGCGCGACCAGCCTTTCTCCCGTCCGGTAATTGTGCCCCTGACCCAGGTAGCGGAAGCAACCCACGACGAGATCCGGCTGCACATCAGCCATTCGCAGATGGCGGTGCTGCCCCGCTTCTATCCACGCTGCTATGGCGTCGTCGGGAAGGGCCGCGACTATGGCCTGGGGAAGGTGTTAAACGGCACTCCGCGCAGCGGCCGCAATGGTCGCCCCGCCTCCGGCATGCTCTCGGCGCATCTTAACACGCCGCTGCAAACCTGTACCCACGAGAGCCCCCTGACGGCGTATGTCCTGGTGCGCCTGGGGCAGCGCATGCTTTACCGTGATGGGGGGTCGGCGCATATGCTTTCCCTGCTGGTTAATCCCTGTGGTCGCATACAGCACTTTGTAGTACAGCATGGGCGTTTCGTCAAACAGACCTTTATCGTTCCCACTAATCGGGTTGAGCAGTTTGGTCCGCATGGGATTCAACTGAGCCTCAGATGTGCCGCGCGGTCAGAACTGCTGGTCTACCGCTCGGATCAGGATATTGCCGCCGACATTGAGCATGCGCTCTGGCAGCGCGAGACATTGCACGAGATTGATCACCGTGCGATTGAAATTATTGTCCGTAATGGAGTGGTAGATCTGCGCGGGTATGTGCTGCGCCCCGGCAGCCGTGATCTGATTGAGCAGGTTGCGCAGGCAACGCGCGGCGTGCGGGCGGTCGAGAATCATCTGGTTGCGGATGGCGAGGTGGTGTATGCTGTGTCACAGGCGTTGTCCAATGACCCGCGCACGCGTGGCCGTCCGGTGTGGGTGCATGTCCAGCGCGGCTTTGTCTTTCTCAGCGGCGAGGTGCCGGACGGGGCTACGCATGCCGCTGTCGCGGATGACGCGGGCAGTGTGCCGCTGGTGCGCGGGGTGATCAATCAAGTGCGCGCGCCGGGGATTGCGCTTGATGAAGCGGAACAGCGTGTGTTGCAGCCGCCCATCGGTCGGGAAGTTTACAGCCTGGATATGCAACTGGGGCATGTAGAGCGGGTGGTGATCAACCCCGCTAATCGTCTGGTGACGGCACTGGTAGTGCATGG
>CAKZQX010000937.1 GCA_937141995.1 uncultured Chloroflexaceae bacterium
GACGGGGGGCCGGGCCAACATCCCCATGACCAACCCTTTCCAGACAGTCTCTGAGTCATTAGGGGTTAGGGGTTAACCCCTAACCCCAATACCTTTCAAATAGCAGAACCGTTCTGTATCGGAGCAAACCGGGCGTTTGCTCCGATACAGAACGGTTCCGCCTGCGGCAGCATGGTACAGTTTTATCTTTTTTCACAAAAAATGTTGCACAATGTGCAACATTTTTTGTGAAAAAAGGATGGTTTCTTCCACCCTGCCGGAGGCGGTATCCTCTTCCAGATCAGGAACCAGGTAAGCCCGGTTATTTGAAAGGTATTGCCCCTAACCCCTAACCGTTAACTCTAAACCCTAAACCCGATCCATCCGGGTGATCCAGCGCTGCGGGTTGCGAATCTCATCCAACGTCGGCAGATGCTCCGGGCGCTCCCAGACCTTGGCGGCAAAGGTGATGCCCCGCTCATTCACCACCGTGTTCACAAACGCCTCACCCTGCTGATACTGCGCCAGCTTGAGATCCATGCCGGTCAGGCGATTAAAAAGCTGCTCCAGCAGCGTCTTGGTTTGCTGGCGCTGGGCCACCCGCCGCTCAATCTGCTCAAAGGAGGGCAGCAGTTGGCGCCCAATCGCATTCATAATATGGTTGCTGTACCCCTCGACCAGCGACATCAGCGCCTGAAGCTGATCAAACAGCAGCCGCTGCTGCGGCGTCAGCATTAACTCGATCCAGTGGCTACCGTTACCCCAGTTCTGCGCAACCCGCCCCAGCAGGCTCCCCAGACCGCTCCCCAGGTTCTCCAACTGCTCATTCAGTTGATCGAAATACTGACGCAGCAACCCATTGAAGTGTTCACGCACCCAGGGGTACGCCTCAAACTCAAATGCATGCGTTGCCTCGTGCAGCGCAATCCAGAGCCGAAAATCCTCGTCATTCAGGCCAAGTTGCGTCTGCACCCGCCCGATATTCGGCTCAACAAAGTAGAGCGCGCCCTGTGCCCCCGGATCAGGCGAGAGCAGGCTGAGATCATACTGACCCAGCACCCGCCGTCCCAGGAAGCCCAGCAGCGCACCGATCTGCACGCCGATGACCCGGCCATTGAAGTCGCCCAGCAGCAGCGCCAGAGGACCACGATCGCCGCCGTTACGTTCATAAATCTCTTCAATAGGCTTAAACAGTTGCTCAAATGAGGTAAAGTTCGCCTCCAGCCACTCCCGCCGGTCAAACACATAGACCCGGTTGATCGGTTGCGGCAGACGCACATTCAGATATTGCTCAATTAGCGGCTCGCTACGCTCTACCAGACGCGTATACTGCTCGCGGCGCAGGGCGCGATCATGGATTGGCGCCTGCTCCCACTGGGAAACACGCAACGCTACCTTCCGCGCCTGCGACCAGTCGATCAGGCGGGGGCTGCGCTGCTGCTCCATCGCGCGCGCGCGGGTTTCCATATAGTAGCGGACGCCCGCACCGGCGGCAACACCCACCAGCAAGATGGTTCCCAGGCGACGCAGGTCATTCGTTGGCTGTGACACAAGCACATCCTTTCGTCTTTGTTTATTTGTTAAGGGATTGCAAAGTATATAGTTGGAAAGTGTACCACGCGCTCTGCGTACTGTCCAACTGCGGATTTGACGCTCAGATCGGTGGAAGGTTGCCCATCCTCAAACGAGTCGGCGCACATCCCCGCTCCGCCGCGTAATTTTGCGCGCATCCAGATGTTCCAGGAAAGCCAGGGCATACTTGCGACTGGTGCCGAAGCGATCCCGAAACTGAGCGACACTGAGACTGTCATCCTGGGCAATGGTTGTGCGCACCCAGTCCAGCATCTCGGTGTAGATTGCCGGTAAGAAATACACATCGCCACTGATCCGTACCAATAACTCCTGATCAAGCATCCATGCCAGCAGTTCCCCGTCCAGGTCGGGCGCGGGCGGTAGGTAGGGCGACTGCTGCATGCGCCGCAGGCAGGCATCCACCGCACGCTGTTGCGCTGCGGTCAACGCCGGCGTATGCCCCGACTGCCGGATATGCGTCGCGTTCGCTTCGATCAGGCCGCGCTCGTGGGCCGCTGTCAGCACTGCACTGAATACCGGGGGATCAAACGCCAACCGCCGGCGCAGTTCCTCGCGCGGCATCCCGCGCCGCAGCGGAAAACGCTGATGGTAGGCATGCAGCAGCGCCGTGAGCCGGGTTGCTGTGGCCTGCCACCCCTGCGCTGTGATTATCATTCCGTCACCGAGTTGCACAAGGCGACCATCGCGCAGCAGCAACTCCAGTCCGGCCTGCGCCATGCGCGCATCCATCCCACTGGTCCGTAACACATCTGCCCACAGCCGCGGCGCAGCAACGCCGACCGCCTGAAGCAGCAACTCCTCGGGAGCGCCGCGTGCGCGGGTCTCCAGCGCGGTGATGACCTCCGCCCGAAAGCGGCGATGACGCGGTGGCTGCCCATCCACAACTATTCCCCCACCGATGGTCAGGCTGGGCGAGGGTTGCCGCACAACACAGCGCTCGCCACGAACGGCCACAATCGGGCGTTGCAGGCGCAGTTGCACCCACCCGGTCGCACCCGGTTCCAGCATTTCACGGTCAAGGAGCGCTGCGTGGCAGCGTACCTCGGCGGCCCCGATAAAGAGATCGAGCAGCGTGTTATGTTCCAGTGGGCGCGGGGCCGTGGGGAGCAGACGTAGTTGCATGTCGATCAAACTGGTAGGGAGCAGCGCATCGGGGAGAGTCAGCACATCGCCACGCGCAATCTGTGCCGGATGCACACCGGTCAAGTTGACGGCCAGGCGCGTTCCGGGGAGTGCCTCACTGCTGCGCTGCTGATGGATCTGCAACCCGCGGATGCGAACGCGCAGTTTCTGGGGCAACAGTTCGACCGCCTGACCGGGAAGCAGCGGCCCATCCAGGAGAGTACCCGTCACCACCGTACCAAAGCCGGCAATCGTAAACGCCCGGTCAATCGGCAGGCGCGGCACCCCGGCCACCTGGCTGCGCGCGGGGATGGCGGCCAGCAGTTCATCAATCGTCTGGAGCAGTGTTGGCAACCCCTGCCCGGTGCGCGCCGACACCAGCACGCGTGGCGCGGCGGCAAAGCTCGTTCCGTGTAGCGCCGCATCCAGGTCGGCATACACCAATTCCAGCCAGGCCGCATCAACCAGATCAGCCTTCGTGAGAACCAGCACGCCGCACGTAACGCCCAGCAGATCCAGGATCGCCAGATGCTCAACCGTCTGGGGCATCACCGACTCATCGGCCGCGACTACCAGAAGCGCCGCGTCAATCGCGCCCACCCCGGCCAGCATATTTTTAATGAAGCGTTCGTGGCCGGGTACATCAATCAGACTGACCTCACGTCCGCCGGGCAGCGTCAGCCAGGCAAACCCGAGATCAATCGTCATCTCGCGCAGTTTCTCTTCTTGCCAGCGATCCGGATCAATGCCGGTTAACTGCTTAATCAGCGTGGACTTGCCATGATCAACATGGCCGGCCGTTCCGATGACATACATGCCGATAACCAGACATGGACGATACGTACATGGTAACGGAAAACTGCCGTATTGCAGTATATAGCGAAAAACCCGACAGGAATCGTACGATGGGGCGAATAGCGCACCGATACGCGGTATATTGCTAACCACCACGGAAGCGCGAGGACAACGCCATCGTTGCACCTCATACACCTCCGTGCTGATCTATTCTACATCCTTCCGGTGGCGCGATCAGCGCGACAAACGGGGAAATTTACAATCAGCGATGATCATTGACGGAGGGAATATCCGGTTCGATATCCACATCCCGATCGGGCGTTGCGATAGCCGGGTAATACCCCATGGCATGGATCAATGCATCCTCAGCTTCGGTCAACGCCTGAAAGCTACCAACTCCCTCACCCGTGGCCTGCTGGGCCATGTAGCCATCGGTGTCCGCACGCCAGTGAACTTTCCCAATGTACTCATCCGAGGCATACACTTCAAACCAGGTGTTGTCATCGGGAACCTGCTGCATCGTAATGGTGACGGTCTTTCCACCGGCGGCGAGAGCGGTAAATTGATCAATCGTTTCCATCTGTTCCTCCCTACGGCGTCAAACGCCGCCTCATCCTCTTCCAACCTTAACCATAGCAACATCTGTGCCGACAACGGAGCCAGGCAATGACAATGTTTTCCATGGATAGGCGGCAAGGCCGTTATCTGTACAACTATGCGGTCCAGCATTCTGTCCAGCGTGAGAAAACGCTTACTACCATTCTACCACTACTTTGCGGCTTCTTCAGGGTGCAAGATCACGCGGTATGCTTCTATCCTACCAGATAAACCTGGATCTGCTATGAATTTTCATCTTGCTGGAACGCGAGAGGAGTGACAATTTGTTTACCAGGCAAAACCGGATGAGGCACTTATTCCGCGCAGATCGCTGAAAACAATCAGCAATGCGGTAATGACAGAAATGTTGTTTACCAGGCAACTATCTGCGTTTTAAGAAAATTTATATATTTGGCGGTAATGCACGAAAATTCATAAAATATCGTGCAATATTCGAGAGAATCCGAACCAAAGGAATACGGAACAAAGCCCAGTATGTACATCTCCAACAGGTACCATAGTTCTTTTTGTAGTGATTCCTCACAAACCCCACTGGTATCCTACCATTATGACGCGGTCATCGTCTGCACCTGATGCGTCACCAGCGCAACAATCTCGCCGGCGGTGGTGCCGTCCAGACCCGGAATAGCGGTACGCGCATCGTGGGTAGCCAGTTGCTTGAGGACGTTGCGGTAGACCCGCAGCGCATCATTGATCCGCCCCATCTGCCGCCAGACATTTGCCATCCCGACCATCCCGGCCACAAAGGTGCGATCCAGGTAGACGGTGCGGCGGTAGGCGGCCAGGGCTGCTTCGAGTTGCCCCTCATGCTCATAGATCTGCGCCAGGATAAAATGCGCTTCGGTTGTGAGCGGATTATGCGCCAGTGCCTGCTCACACTGCGCCCGCGCTGCGTCCCACTCGCCCCGATCGGCATAGAGCCGGCCGAGCAGAGTACGCGCCTCGATATGGTTAGGCGTGGCGTCAAGCAGTTCCCGTAGGAGCGTTTCCGCCGCAGCGCGGTTGCCCTGGGCCAGATGCGTGGTAATGCACGGCTGCAGTTGCCGGGCGCGATCAGTTGGAGGGCGGGAAGTTGCCGACGCTTGGGGTGCGCGCTCCGTCGGTGTGGACGAGGCCCGCTGCGCTGCCGCCGGCAGCGTTGGAGGCGTCGGAGCCGTCGGTTGTGGAGCCGATAAAGTGGCAGGTGGGGTAATAGTCGGCGCGCGCAAGACCGGCGCATGCTCCGGGGATTTCATGGTTGGCAGCGGAGCAACTCGGTCTGACTGCCGAAACTGCGGATCGAGAATCGGGTTGGCCCCCGTATCGAAGACTCCCCGCGTGGAATCGAACGCAAACATCGGCGCATCAAGCGGTTTGCGGTAGACCACGGTACTGGGGAAGTTATGGACCTCGAACTGATGGTAGACACTTGCCTGCGGCTCGGCATGCCCGACGAACAACCATCCCCCCGGTGACAATGCCCGATAGAGCCGGTCAACCACGCGGCGGATGGTTGTCTCATCGAAGTAGATCATGACATTGCGGCAGAAGATCAGATCGAGCGCACAGGTGCCGCTGATGACCGAGGGAAACATATCCTCAACGAGATTAAGCCGGGCGAAGATAACCCGGCGGCGAATTTCGGCACGCAACCGCCAGCGATTGTCCTCCTGAGTGAAATAGTGATCCCGCATCTCTTCCGACGTTTCGCGGAAGGACCAGTTGCTATACAGCGCCGCGCGCGCGCGTGCCAGAAAGCCGGCGTTAATATCCGTCGCCAGGATGGTCACCTGCCAGGTGTCTGCGTCGGGCAGCATGTCATTTATGGTCATTGCCAGGGAGTAGGGCTCCTCTCCCGTAGCACACCCCGCGCTCCAGAGGCGCAGGCTACGCAACTTTGTCTGACGCCCGATTAACTCGGGCAGCACCTGGCGGCGCAGCGCCTCAAACTGCGGCACATTCCGAAAAAAGTAGGTTTCGCCGACCGTGAGATGCTCCAGCACCGTATCCCAGGCCGGGCCCCCATTAACAATATCGGTATACAGCGCCTGGATATCGGGCAACCCGGCCGCCTGCGCCGCATGACTCAGTCCATAGGCCAGATCATCACGCTTCCGCTCAGGGTAGTGGAGACCGGCCCGGTTCAGCAACATATCTCGAAAAAGAGGGTAAAGTTCAGCGCTTAGTTCCATTGTTTTTGTCATCTTATTTTGCCGCCACCCGTTCAGCCGGCTTTCCGGTCAGCGCCAGAATAACGCCGGCAAGGTTCGCAAGCGATTCAACCCGCGCCACAGCACCGGCAATAGCGGCAGCCTGGGGCATGCCATAGACCACACAACTGGCTTCATCCTGTCCCAATGTCAACCCACCCGCCGCGCGCAACGCATACAGACCGCGCGCGCCATCATCGCCCCCAGGTCCGCGATCACCCACTCCGGGCAGTTGTTCCCCATCACCACGACCGTCTCGCCGGGCTCGTAGCCCATCCCGACCAGC
>CAKZQX010000938.1 GCA_937141995.1 uncultured Chloroflexaceae bacterium
TTCGGTGCATTGCACTACCAGCATTCCGATGTCATTGGTGCGGTCATCATCTCCCAGCGGTGATGGATCTGCATCCAGCCCACCCCTTCATCTTCGAGCAACTCCTCGATGGTGGCACACATGACCCTTTTTACCGACTGAAACCGACGCAGCAATCGTTCCGCACAGGCTGCATCAACACCAATAATGCGCCGCGTACACTCCAATTGCTGTTCGATAAGCAGGGGCGATTTCTTCTTGCGAAGCTTTCGCAAATGAAACGGTAGTTTGCCATCTGGAGTGAAAAGAGGCGGTTCTTGTTCAAGCGCATAAAGGGGTTGTGCGCTCATTGCTGTCTCTGCCAGGAAGGCGGCAATCCCTTTGTTGTCTTTGAGCCATAACGATTGGACACCGCTTGTGCTGAGCGCGGCACAGAGATCACCCATCTCCTGGGGAGTACCGGATGATCGCGGTGTGTCCTCCATGAAGAGGGACAACCGATGAATCCCAAGCGCAGGGATGGGGGATAGCAGTGCCGTGAGAGTACGCATTTCATTCGCCGTCATGACTTCTTCATAGGGTACCCGGCGCGCAAGTTGACGGAAGAAGCCAAAGATTACCATGTAGCAGCCTGGCCCAATATCCTCGAACACCACGTGCAACCCTCTCTCCTGAAGAGCCTCAGGTATACCACTTTCCTGCTCGCTCGGGTCGGCAATAATAGTGCTATGGTTCAATTCCTGCAATGGCGGGACGGGTATCTCTTCCAGTATGTTTTTCATTACCTCCCTCATTTCTGCTAATACATTTGCTCCAAGGGCAGCATTCTGGTAGGAATGCAGTCCATTCCAATGCTGGAATTTGTCGTGTCAATGAACATAAGCCAGAAGGCAATAGCAAGATCGGGCACGAAGTAAAAGTTGTCGCTTCAAATCCAATGCTGGAATTCACGGCTGCTAACGAAGATGCTGGATCTCCCAAGCCATATGCGGCGGGCTTCAAATCCAATGCTGGAATTCACGGCTGCTAACTCCTGGCGTTTGATACGTTCCAGGATCAATGAAGCAGCTTCAAATCCAATGCTGGAATTCACGGCTGCTAACCGCTGTTCGCACTGAGCGATGCGCCGGCAATGTACGGCTTCAAATCCAATGCTGGAATTCACGGCTGCTAACCAAGTCGTAGCGCTCGATCAGAGCGTCAGTGTGACCGCTAACTTTCCGATGGAGGAGTGTGGAGTTTCCAGGAGAGTGGTACTGACTTTCCGATGGAGTAAAGAGAGTGAGCGAAAAACACCCGCTTTTTTGGCCGGCACATCGTCACTCCACAATATCGACCCACGGTTCTGATCGGCTTTGGGATGCCAGGCTATAATAGGAGAAGCGGAATGATAAAGTACAGGGGAGGATGTATTGAAAACCATTACTGTCACAACCGAGATTCATGCAGACCGCGAATTACATATCTCATTGCCGGATGATGTACCCCTTGGTCAGGTCGAGATTGTTGTGGTCATCTCACCCGTAAACCCATCTCCGAACAGAACGCTGGGAGATCTGCTCACCTCCGAATTCTTCGGCATGTGGCATGACCGGGAAGATATACCTGACAGTAGTGCATTCGCACAGCAGTTGCGTCGGGAGGCATGGAGACGACCGGAATGACAGACCTGATCGATACTGACGTACTTATCGATATATTGCGCGGTACACCGGCTGCACAAACGTGGCTGTCAGGTGCTACATCAACTGTGTTTGCAATACCTGGTGTCGTTGCAATGGAACTGCTGCTTGGATGTCGCAATCGAAATGAATTGCAAGAAGTTTAGCGCTTCCTTGGTTTATTCACTATCGTTTGGGCTGAGGCAACCGAGTTTGCTCATGCATATGATTTGCTGATGATGCACCAGTTAACGTCTGGTGTGAGCATTCCTGACTGTATTATAGCGGCAATGGCAATTACCCGTTCTGTGACATTATACAGCTTCAATATTCGACACTTCCGTATTATTTCAGGGCTTGACGTTCAGGAACCATACCAGCGGTCATAGTCACTGATCGATGAGAGTCTGCATGACAACTGGCTCGTCTTCTTCTATATTCAGCATAGTCTGGAGTGTTTTGTCTGTAGTTAGTTCGCGCTCAAACGGATTGCTGTTCTGCCATCCGGTTTTGTGGGTCCGGCGGAAACGCTCAAGCCGGCGTATGGCGATTTCACAGTAGATCGGGTCAATATCCAGCGTGTAACATCTGCGACCAAGCATGTCCGCCGCCAGCAGCGTTGCCCCCGAATGACAGAAGAAGTCCAGAACGATATCATCCGGTTGAGAACTTGCCCTGATAATGCGTTCGATACTCTTCAGCGGCTTTTGCGCATAGCATCCATTAACATTCTCTTCCATACGATAGAAAACCTGTTGAATATCCACCCAGACATTGCCGGCGCGGATATGCTCCGATTTCCCGCGCTCAAGATTCTCGGTTACTTGCCCATTGACTTTTTTATAGTAGCCGCGCAGGATTTTCGGAATATCGGTGTACTCAGCTTCGACATTAAAACAGGGTGTACCTCTGGTGTAGTATACAAGCTCTTGCCGTACGGCCATCCAGTTTTTCTGCGTGCCATAGCCCCGCTGATTGCGCATCGTGATGTAGCTCCGCGCGGTAAAAGGCGTAGTCCGCATCATCAGCATAAAGTCCGGCAGGGGTTGAAACCCGGCCGTCTGATCCGCACCCAGCCAGACATAGAGCGAGCCATCTTTGCATAATGCATGAGCGGTGCAATCAACCCACTGGTGACACCAGGCGATATAGTCATCAAGTTCCTTCTGTTCAAAGGCAACCAGGTTATAGGGCGGATCATGGATCGCCAGCGTCGCCGCGTCGTTCTGCATAAGCCGCCGGGTATCCGCAATGTTGGTCGCATCCAGGCAGCCAACCCGGTGC
>CAKZQX010000939.1 GCA_937141995.1 uncultured Chloroflexaceae bacterium
TCACCAGTTGACCCAGGTTGTAGCGCTGATCAATTGTATCCCAGGGGTTCGGCTGGAGCCGGCGCAGGCTCAGACCAATGCGCTCGCGGTCCCGATCAATCTCAACAACCAGCACCTGCACTTCCTGACCGGGCGAGAGCACCTCGCGCGGATGGTTCACGCGCTGCCAGGAGAGTTCGCTGATATGCGCCAGACCATCGGCCCCACCGAGATCGATAAACGCGCCAAAGTTGGTCAGTTGGTTGACCCGTCCCGTCAATACATCGCCGGGTTGGAGTTCGGTCAAGAGGCGCTGCTTCTGCGCCTTGCGCCACTCCTGCGTTGCGCTGCGCTCCGACAGGACCAGCCGGTTGCGGTCGCGGTCCACTTCAATCACCTTGAGCGGAATTTCCTGGTTGACCATGCGCTGGAGCGCCTGCTGCCGCTCCTCCGCCGCGGTACGCCCGTGCAATTGGGCCACCTGCGAAGCCGGTACAAAGCCACGAATGCGATTAAACTGAACCAGCAGTCCACCCTTGTTAAAACCAACGACCTTGCACTGTACAACGCCGCCTTCCTCAAAGAGCCGACCGGCATTCTCCCAGTCTTTCGCAACCTGAACCATAGTCAGCGAGAGAATCAAATCCCCGTCACGATTCTCCGGATCTTGCACATAGACCTGGATCGAATCACCCACACTGAGCGTACCGGAGAAATCATCCCCCATCTGCCGCAGATCCTGCACAGGAATAACACCTTCACGCTTGGTACCGATAGACACGAGTACCCCATTTTCCTCGATTTGCATAATCAGCCCATCACGCAACTCACCGCGCTGTGGTCGGGCATAATCATACGCTTCGAGCAGTTTGGTCCAATCCTCTTCTTCTTCAAATGCAAACTCTTCTGGGGTCGTCTGATCGGATTGTACAGTCATCAGATAAAGCCTCCTAAAAAATGGATTTTTGATTGCACCCGCTGCAAGTAGCCTGATCCCCCGATTATAGTCCAAAAAAAAGCGCCACCTGTGCATAAGGTAGGCGCAAGCGTGGAACACACGCAAACTGAGCCACCAGGCTGTAAAGAGCTTTCTTCGTCAGGATAACGCTACCCGCCCATCGTCGGCAGGAGAAACCCGGTTCGCCGCCTACGAATCGCTCCGCGTGAAAGGTTACCTCTCCAATTTTCGGAACTGCTGGGAAGATCGCTTGAAGCGGATGTCATTTATGTTTTACAATGGCGCGAATTATACCGTAACCGTTAGCGGTTGTCAAACGTAAGGCGCTCTTATGCCCGTTATCTTTGTTTTTCTGGATGGCGTCGGCCTGGCTCCGACGAGTCCGCACAACCCGCTGGCGACGGCGGCAACGCCTACACTGCAGCAACTTCTGGGTGGTCCGTTGACGCAAGAGCAGATCCAGCAGCAACCGGCACTGCTGCTGCGGGCGATTGATACTACCCTGGGGGTACCGGGATTGCCCCAGAGCGGTACCGGCCAGACCGCGCTGCTGACCGGGGTTAATGCGCCTGCGCTGGTTGGACGCCACCAGCCCTACTACCCGCCGGTCGCCCTGCGGCCGCTGCTGGCCGAGCGTAGCATCTTTCACCAGGTACAGACACGCGGCCTGCGCGCAACCTTTGCCAATGCCTTCACGCCCGGCTACTGGCAGGCACTTGCCGACCGCCGCCTGCGCCGCACTGCCGGCGTTATTGCGGCTGAGGGAGCCGGTCTGCGCCTGCGCAACCTGGATGATCTACGGGCCGGGCATGCCTTGATGTGGGATATCACCCACGCGCTACTGAGCCGGCGCGATCCGGCGCTGAATATACCAGTTATCGCGGCGCAACTGGCCGGGGAGCGGCTGGCAGCACTGGCCCACACGCATGATCTGGTCTTCTTCGAGTGTTTCCTACCCGATCTCGCCGGGCATGGGCGGCTGCCCGTGAGTGTTGCGGATGTGCTGGAATGGATTGATGGTCTGCTGGCCGGACTCCTGGCAGCACTGCGACCACAAGATACGCTCCTGCTGACCAGCGACCATGGCAATATTGAAGATTGCACGGCGGCCGGGCATACGCATAATCCGGTGCCGCTGCTGGTTGTCGGCGCAGCAGCGCGGCATTTCGCTACCGTACAGGACAGCACCGGCGTGGCGGCGGGAATTATCGCCGCGCTATCATCGCCATGATCATGGTATTATTGTTGATTGAATAATACGCGTTACGCGATCACTCGTGGGGCAGTGGATAGCGCCGCCGGCAGGTCTGATCACGCGTTTCATTGGTCTACCTACCATAAGTCCTGTAAATCACACGACTTACGCGGTGGGCGTTCAAATCAGGCATGTGTCTGTATGAATGGCCCGATTCGCCGGCGGCAGCATGGGACTCTTTTGTCTTTTTCACAAAGAATTTTCACTTCGTGAAAATTCTTTGTGAAAAAGACAGGAATCTTCCGCCCTGCCGGAGGCGAAATTTCCTTTTGGGTGAGCAACCGCGTAACTCGTGTAAATGAAGGAAGTAACTCATATAGTTGCCGGACGATGAACGTTACAGGTTTGTTCTCTGTTCTTTACGATAGTATTATGTCAAACATTACCCACATTCGAGCACTCCTCCTTCTCCTACTGCTACCGGCGCTAATTGCCTGCGGCGAACCGGTTGAGCGTTCAGCGGAGCCGGAACTGGTTGGCATAGCCCAGCAGGAAAACGAAGCCATGGAAGCGGAGCCGGTACAGGGAGAAGCGCTCCCCGGACGGCTGCTCTTTGTACGACGGGGCACCGTCTGGCTGTGGGAGGAGCGCGAGGGACGCCCGCTGCTGGGCGAGGGTGACGCCTGGCAACCGGCATGGTCACCCAACGGCACACAGATTGCGTATGTGGAGCGCGGCGAAAGCTATAGCGATGTGTTGCTGGCCGACGCGCAGGGTGAATTTGTGGACCGCCTCACCGCAAACCGATCGGCGGCGGTTTCACATAGCCACGAGCGGATCTATACAAGCCAGTGGGCCTTTTACCCCACCTGGTCGCCCGATGGCAGACGGATTGCTATGGCGGCACAGTATGGGCCACCAACCGGCTCTCCGGCATTTGAATACACCCTCACACTCTTTACCCTCCCGGTCGCAGGAGGCAGACGACAGCAACTCTATGCCGACGACAATGCCCACGTAGGCCCGATGGTATACGACGATTCCGGCTCAATGTTAATCTATACCCATATCGGCATCAGCGGTGAGAGCGAGCCGGAACTTTATCGACTGGCATTAACCAGCCAGGTTAGCACGCCTTTCCCCGGTGCGCCGGTGCCAGCATACGATCCGGTGTTTTCACCGGATGGGCGCTGGGTGGCCTTCGCAGCGCGTGACGAAGCTCGGACGGATATCTGGGTATTGCCGGCAAATGCCACTGCGGGCAGCAACGCCACTCCCCGGCGGCTGACCAACCAGGGCACCGCCCGTGCGCCCACATTCTCACCCGACGGACAGTTCCTGGCGTTCCTGGCAATTCCACCAGGCAAGAGCGGGTTTGAGTTGTGGGTTGCCGATGTTGAGATCGGCGAAAATGGCACCCTGCGCACCACCAGACCCCGCCAGATGACCCGTGATATGCGCCTTGATGCCGACTCGGGCCTCTCGTGGGCGCCATAACCAACCAGGGACCATTGCAACGGTGAAGTACAGAGGCACACCCTGCAACCTGCCCCTGTACCTTACGCGGCGGCCACCGACGATGACGCATCGCGTGAACGGTCCCGCACCG
>CAKZQX010000940.1 GCA_937141995.1 uncultured Chloroflexaceae bacterium
AATATCGCCTCCGGCAGGGCGGAATGGGACATTCTTTTTCCAGAACATTTGGCTCGGAGAGCCAAATGTTCCGGAAAAAGACAAAAACGTACCATGCTGCCGCAGGCGAATCAGGCTTCCATCGGGTGAAACATCCGGGTTGCATGTCAACCGCGTAACTCGTGTTAGTTAAGCGAATTAGAAGAATATCATGCATTGGAATGCAGAACAGCCTGCTCCCAACATGCAAGGAGCCTCATCCATGCGCGCATTGCCGGTACGGGCTCAAATTTACCTCGGTAGTATCTGGCTCCTGGCTCTGCTATTCTTCGGCATTGCCCTCCTGCTGCTCCCCGGGCAACTCGATCCGCAGATTCCCCAGGATCTGCTGACTCATCTACTGATTGCCCTGATCTTTGCCGTAATGCTGGCAATTGCTGACCTGACCACATTTCGCCTGGACAACAACCGCACTGTTTCTATTGCTGTGACGCTGCTGATCGCTGCGCTCACGGCGGTCAACTTGCAGTGGGCGCTGCTCTTCTTGATCATTGCTCTGGGCACACTGAGTGCGGGCATTGCGCAGGCGGTTCCCTGGTGGCGCATACTGAACATGATTGCGGTACGCTGGCTGGCGGTCTCGCTGGCGACGGGCATTGCCGCGCTGACCTGGGACATGCAGACGCCGATCACGGTCACGGGGATGCTACGCCCCGACACGCTGCACTACACCACTCTCCCGGCGATTGTTGGCTTGCTGGTGACGGGAGCTGTGATTTACCTGGTTGAGCAGGCAGCCGAGGCCGGGTTGCTCGCCGGCAGCACGGGTGAACCGCTTCGTGCGGCCTGGCGTGGTCGCGTAGATGATCTCTTCTGGCATAGCTTTGTGCTGGCCTCACTGGGCGGGTTGTTGGCAACGCTCTGGTCGATCAATGTGTTCGTCTTTGTCCTGGGGATTGTGCCGATTGTCATGGTGCAGCGCGCCTTCCGCAGTCAGGTCGAACTCAGCCAGAGCCAGGACGAGTTGAACCAGCGCAGCAGCGAAATGCAAAACCTGGCAGCCGACTACAGCGCATTGAACAACAAACTGGAGCGTTTGCAGAGTCTGGCTACCTCCCTCATCGCCACGCGTGATGTGCAAACCATGCTGGAAACCCTGTGTGATCGTCTTGCCGCCCTGCTGAATGCCGCGTCCGGATGGGTGGTCCTGCTTGATGAGCAGCAGACACCCCAGATGGTTGCCTGGCATAACCTGCCCGCCGAGCCCGCCGGCCCCGGTCCGCATCCGGTGCCGATGCCGTTAAGCTACGAGCAGGTACTGCGCAACCGGCGCGTGCTGGTCTTTGCCGAGGATCAGCGCACGATGACGCTGGCGCCCCTGCCTGTGCTCTCGGAAAACTGGTTCTGGCGGGCCCTGATCGTCATTCCCCTGGTTGGCGACGAACCTACCTCGGTTAGCGACGAACCCACTTCGCGGACACAGCGGGTGCTGGGGGCCATCTGCCTGACCTTTGATCAGGTGCGGGGGTTGGATAAAAACGAGCAGCGTATCCTGACCGCCTTCGCGCGCCAGGCCGGCGTCTCGCTGGAGAATGCGCGTCTGTTCCTGAAAGTGCAGGAGTCCCAGGCGGAATTGATCCAGTCCTCCAAACTGGCGGCAGTCGGTACCTTCGCCGCCGGGATTGCACATGAGTTTAACAACCTGCTGGCCGGTATGCTCGGCTATGCGCAACTGGGCCTGACAACCACCGAGTTGAAAGAGAAAAATGAGGCTTTTAAGGTTGTGGTGGATGCCTGCAAGCGCGGCAAGAGTATTACTGGTAGTCTGCTGACCTTCGCGCGGCGGCAGGAACCACGACGCGAACTGGGCGATGTACGGGGGGCGGTCGAGGATACACTGACCCTGATGGAAATTGAACTGCGTAAATGTAATATTACCGTCGCGCGAGCGATTACCCCGGTGCCCCCAACCGTCTGTGACCTGGGGCAGATCTCCCAGGTATTTCTGAATTTGCTGACCAATGCGCGTGATGCCATGCGCGCTGACGGTGGAAAGCTCTTCGTCAGTCTCACCAGCAACGACACCATGATCACCCTCTGTGTCCGGGATACCGGCTGTGGTATCCCCGACGCAATCCGGGATAAAATTTTTGAGCCCTTTGTGACGACCAAGGGCGCGTTGAGTGGGAGCCGGACACCGGGAACCGGACTGGGATTATCGGTTTCCTACGGGATTATCAAAGACCACGGGGGCACCATTACAATCGAGAGTACCGAGGGGGCAGGCACCAGCGTATCCGTCTGTCTGCCGGTGACATCAGTCGAACAAAGTGTTCCCCAGGAGATGGTTGAGTCGGAGAATGGGCATCTGCCGCCGCTGCACATGTTGATCGTCGATGATGATCCAACCATAGGGGATATGTTGCAGCGACTGCTGGAGCGCACCGGCCACCGCATCGTCGTTGCCCAGGATGGCACGACAGCCCTCCGGCTCTATCACCGTGAACGCTTTGACCTGGTGCTGACCGATCTGTCAATGCCGGAGATGAGCGGCGTCGAATTGGTCCGGCAACTGCGCGCATATGATCCGGAGGCGCTGATTCTGCTGTTTACCGGGCAAGCGCTTGAGGAGCAGATTGACCAGGCCTTGAAAGCCGGCGCTGTCACGGTTTTGTACAAACCCTTCGAGTTGGAAGACTTCCTCCAGGCCGTCAGTCGCGTGTGGAAGCAGCGTCTTCCCGCGCAGCAACCAGCTACCGTTCCGGCGCAGAGCCGGCAACAGGGGCGCTAACCGGACTTTCCCCACCCTCGGCTCACTGCAACTCCGGAAGTTCCACCGGATCTTCGCGTGGTTCGCAGACGCCACAAAACAACGCCTTCGCCGTCACCACCGCCTTGTGGGTCTGCTGCTGATCGCGATAGAGCGCCACAATATGTGGCATCTCCCGGGCATGATCACGGCATACGGCCCGCCCACAAAAGATACACACCCCATGGGCCGGACGATCACAGTGCCAGCAGTTCATTGTGTGTTTTCCCTTAAGACATGCGATTGAGGCGGTGCGGTCTGCTCTGGCCTGGTGATAGATCAGATTACCTCAGTCCGTTACCTCAATTGTACCGATAACCACTGCCTCACTCCCCGACATGCGACTCCGCTCATCTGTAGCATAGGCCTCACTATGTGCTGTGTTATACCAACCTACGCGCCAGGTGTACTGTCCTGGTTCGATATCAGTGGGCAGTTCTACCTCAAAGGTCTCGCGGATGATCTGTCCCGGTTGCCACGCGGTTGTCGGAAGGATGGCATACGTCGGTAAGTGGACCATACGCGCGTCAGGCATCTCTGCAAGCTCGCTCACTGCGACATAGTGCCCCGGTGACTCCGCCGTCTCGGGAACATGCCAGGTAAACATTGCCTGGAATCTTCGCTCACCCAGGGGGATAATCTCGGCGTTAAGCAGATCGATCCTGTCGCCGAAGGTCGCCTGAATAGTTGTAGGCAACTCTGTCGGTAGTACCTCGACCTGCTGATCAAGCCGTTGTACAGCCGGCGCATCGCGCTGAAACAGGAGTAGCCCATCGCGCGCAGCTACGAGATCAAAGGCCGGATCGTTCAACACCTGCACAATCTCACGCACTTCATAGGATATCCCGGCAACCAGTCCCCCATCAATGATCCGGCGATAATCGAACAGACTATCGGCCAGGACATAGTCTACCTGGGGCAAAATCTCTGGCAGGCGTTCCCCACCGGGATCA
>CAKZQX010000941.1 GCA_937141995.1 uncultured Chloroflexaceae bacterium
CTCAGGGAACGGGCAGCGATGTGCGTGGTGGTCCGGCACTTACCGGTGCGCAGGTCGATGCTATTCTGGCATCATATAGCTCACCAGCGACCGGAACCGGGGCGAGTTGGGCGGCGTTGAGCTACCGGTATGGGATTGATAATGCTGTGGCAGTGGCCTTCTTTATTCATGAAAGTACAGCCGGCGCTCACCCGTCCTGGTCAGGACGGAAACCTGATGGCAGCACGACCCATAATATCGGCAATATCGTCTGTGCCGGCTATCATCGCTGTTATGGACGGTGGCGCGATTACGCCTCCTGGGAGGAGGGCATTGAGGACTGGTACCGACTGATTGCCGTAGAATACATCCAGGCGCATAACCTGACGACCGTGGAGCAGATTGTTCCCCGCTATGCCCCGGCATTTGAGAATGATGTGCCCGGTTATATTCAGGCGGTGCGCCAAAATATCGCACGCTTTCGCAACGAACCCATACCAGTTCGCAGCATATCCCCTGATCCGGTTACTCCAACGTCAACCGCAACCATGGTGCCGACCGTAACCGGCGCGCCTACCGCGCCGATCATACCGCAGGCGCCGGTGGCTATTCGGATGCCCGATCTTGTCGGCATGCCACTTGCGGAGGCGCGCCGGCTTCTGGAAACTCAGGGCATTCTCATCGGTGTCATAGACATGCAGGGCCGCGACCATATCCCCGATCTCTTTGATCATGTTGCTCCAGAAACAGTCGTGAGCAGTGTGCCCCATCCGGGAGCATGGGTATTGCCAACCGAGCCGGTCGTGCTGGGGGTACGTGCGCCTGATTCGAATCCATCCGGGGAGGAAGGCTTCACTCCGCCAGAGGGCACGACAGCGCCACACCCCACTGCTGATCATGCCGCATCTCCCCCATCTCACGATAACGGAGATGAAATCTCTATCATGACTCCTACGGCGAACGTACTACCCGACCTGGAGCAACCGCCGCCACCGCCACTATGGCGCGGGGACAGGTGAGGTCCGACCGTAGATTACATGGGCTAATCGGTGCTATTCCATACCGGGCACGGAGGACGCATCTATCAGTTGGGAGTAATGTGACACGTATAGCATGCTGCGCTATCCTGGATGACAACCCAACTCGCCAGCCGTTTGCGGCCAACCAGGACTTCGCATGGGGGTTGAATACCGAGTCGGTCCAGTACCGGCAGGGTTATATCGAACGCAACCGGAAACGTCTCGATGCTGAGACCATCAACAAACGGTGAGCGTCTCTGGTTCGTTCCAGGCGAATGTATCATCGCCTGGTATGCTGGTTACATGACAGGGCGCCTGGTCACATTTGTTGCACCTGGTGGATTTTTGGTACATCACGCACGGACCCCATAGTGCAATAACGTTTCCTACTGTCCTCTGCTCACTCTCTGGCAACAGACTGAGTCCGGATTTGGCCCCCGTGTACCGAACGTGACGAAGAGCCGGTGATGCGTGTCGCGCATACCCCTTGTTCCCCGCGCCCAACGCACCTTACGACCGCAAGGATCACTGCCGGATGCATCCCATAGATCCATGCCGCATCATCAGCTCACGTAAGCTCACGTATGTAGATTGATAGCGTTTCACAGTCGAATAAGGCATTACTTTAAGAAACGAATTCACCCTCAAATATCAGACCCTTGTGCCTTTCCGAGAATGACAGCAGTCACATGCTCAATTGGTGTCGTGCGCCCCTTGCTCCAGGCTGAAACAAACGTAGCCTCATCAATGAGGGCGTGTATCGCGCTCGTCGTACGCTCATAGTCGGCGCGGTCAACTGGTGAGATAGGTACCTGAATCTCTTCTCGCAATGCTTCTGCCGCGCCCAATAACCACGCAGCAAGGGTCGGCTTCCTGAAGAGCAGTTGGGCAGTAGCAGTTCCCTCAATACACGCGGCAATACCGGACTGGTCGCCGACCTCGCGGTAAATGACGATGCTTTCTGCGAACGAGCGCATCGCCTGCGCCGGTTCTTGCTGAGCATTGGCAATTAGCCCAAAAGTTTCGAGGGCTAATGCCTTGAAACGCTCTACACCGGATGCCCGCGCCAATGTTATGGACAACTCTGATTCACTCCTGGCTTGTGCGTAGTCGCCTTTATAGCGAAACAGCCTGCCGCGTAACGCGTGAATATACGGATTACTCGCCCGATTCAGCATGGTAGCGATGTTGAGCGACTCCTGGTAACAGTTCTGAGCAGCATTGAATTGACTGCGTTGTGTCAACACTTCGCCGAGCGCCGTCAAGGCCATGCCCAGACCCCAGGTGTTGCCATGCTGGCGAAAGCGATGGACGGCCTCCCGCACGTGCGCTTCGGCATCAGCACTATTGCCCTGAGAAAGCAGCGTATATCCCAGAATCAACAATGCATACGCAAGCCCAGGATCGTTCGTATGGCTACGAAACACGGCAATGCTCGCGGTGAGGCGAGAACCCGCGGCTTCAATATCTCTTTGAAGCCATGCCAGCCCGCCGGCGGCTACAAGGACGTGAGCACCGGCTACAGATTCTCGATCCATATCGGGGTGCG
>CAKZQX010000942.1 GCA_937141995.1 uncultured Chloroflexaceae bacterium
GCCAATGCAGCAGCGCCAGGAAGAGCAGCGCCTGCAGCAGCAACGCCAGACTGTAAACCTCCGCAATCGTGGCCTGTGACCAGAAGGTCAGTGAGGTTGCCAGCGTCAGCACCGCTGCCGCCGCCACAACCCGCCGCTGCTCCAGCATGCGGGCCGTCAGGTAGAGGACACCTACTGCCAGTGCCGCCATCACCGCCGAGAAGAGGTTCATGCGCCATGCCGCCGTCGCACCCAGGGGCAGGTTACTCCAGAGCCAGCCCAGCAGGGTATAGAGCGGATAGCCGGTCGGGTGCGCCACACCGAGCGTTGGCGCAATCCGCTGGAACTCAGCCGTGTCGCCAATGCCGATTCCCGGCAGCAGAGTGGCGGCGTACAGTAACAGCGTTATCAGGCTAATTCCCAGGAATAGCGCGCCGTCCAGGAGGAAGATAGATCGATGCCGCATTTCAGTCGTCCGTAGCCGGTAATCTGTACTGTAGTCCGTAATCTGTAGTCCGTAATCTGTAGTCCGTAATTAGTGGAAGGGTGTAGCTACACGCGGTCAAATTCCGGATGGAACGTCACCCGTCCATGCTTAAAGATCTGGTCTCTTCCGCCCTGCCGGAGGCGAATCGAGCCGTTTATCCAGGTGAAGACCTGGTTTGGAACCGACCGCGTACATCGTTTGATTTAAAAAGTATTGGGCCTGGAGCAACTCCAGGACTCATACGGGTAGCTCCAGGCGGAGCGCCAGATGGTGTGAACTCAGATCGAAGCCCATACGCAGATAGAAGCGGTGCGCAGCGTGGCGCTGGTAGCCGCTGTCGAGATGCACCGCGTCACAGGCCAGGGATCGCGCATGGTCGATCAGCCGGCGCAGCAACGCTTCGCCATAGCCCCGTTTGCGCGCATCCGGTGCCGTTACCAGGTCATCGATATACAACACCTTGCCCCAGGCCAGATATTCCTGCACCCGAAAGCCGGCCACACTCCTGACCGCATCCCCGTCCTCCAGGAAAATCAGCCGGTAGCCGGCCTGCTGCTGGCGGCGCACCTGTGCGACAAATGCGTCCGGATCGGTCAGATGCGGACGCAGCACCTGCATGGTGGGAAAGCAACGCCGCAACGCCGCATCGGTTTCCGCAAAGTGAATACTACTCGCCATACCCGCATTGCTCGTGGTTTCAGATTGATTCTGCCAGACTAACAGGAGTTACGCGGTCGGTTCTAAACCGGGTATTCATCCGGGTAAACAACCCGGTTCGCCTCCGGCAGGGCGGAAGCGGACATGCTTGTTCACGAACATGTGGCTCCTTGCGCCACATGTTCATGAACAAGCTAAAAGAAGTACCATGCTGCCGCAGGCGAACCTGACGTTCAGGTCTGACACCTGGCTGGAATTGGCTACACCGCGTAACGCGTAAGACTGAATCGAACGACTGTATTATACTGGATGCACCACAAAGCACAAGACCACGCAGCAACATCCTCCCACAGCCGGCAGAGCTGTGGGAGAATGTTGCTGTGTATTCAACAATGACAGCGGGTTTGCAACCGACTATCTGACAATCAGCGGGAGATACACCCGTTCCAACTCCGCCAGCACCCGCAGCGTAATCGCCGGCAGATCAGAGCCGCTGACGCTAATCTGCACATCGCCGGGGCTACTGAGTTGCGCACTTGTCACGGTTGCCCGGAGCGTGTTGCTATCGACAAAGGTTGTCGTCAGTTCCTTGCCGTCCCAGAGCACCTTGCTGCTGCCGGTAAAGTCATTCCCCGTCACGGTCAGGGTGAAGCCGCCCTGCTCCATGCTGACCAGGCTGGGGCTGAGGCGCAATTCGCGCACCAGTTCAAACGCGCCAATATCGCAGACGCTACCCTGGGGCCGTTCGGTGCCGCGCTGATCCGTCTGCGGGCAGGCGGCGGACTTGCCGGCATCGAGGGCCGGACTACCGGGCTGCAACGCCAACGTCTTGTTCGGCCCGCCATTATCCGCCAGAGAGCCCAGGAGCGGATCTTCAAAAATAATCGTCCCCTCCGTGATCAGATTGTTGGTGTCGTTGTCAAAGTCAGGGGTTTTTGTGCGCGGAAACTGGAGATTATTTCCGCCGTCGGTCAACTCGCGGTTGGTGTGGTACCCCTGCCACTCTGTTGGCACCGGATTAGTGTGCGTCGGATCCAGTTTGTTCTGGTAGAACAAGGAGTTCGTCAGCGTTACCACCTTATCGGAGGCTGTGCCGCCCGCGTGAATGGCGCCGGCTTGATAGGTGGCAAAGTTCTCGGCAAAGGTGGCATTCACAATATCAATGATACCTCCACTGATCATCAGTGCGCCGCCCTGCCCGACGCGATTGGTCCCCGCCACGGATGCTTTGTTCTCGACAAAGGTGCTGTTAACGATCCGTCCCTTGCCGAGAACCTTGATCCAGGCAGCACCGCCCTGCTTGGCGGCAAAGTTGTTCTCAAACGTGGACTCGCGGATCTCGATATTATCCTCGTTTGACCCACCCGCAAGAACATCCTCAATATGGTAGATCGCGCCACCGTGACCCTCGGCAGGGGGTTCTTCCACCAATCGGTTGTTGATAAAGGTTGAGCGCCAGTAGGTTGCCTTCGTGCCCTTGTTATCCGAGACCGTCACCTTGATCGCGCCGCCGCCGCGCACGGCGGTGTTGCCGTCAAACACACTCCCGCAGACATCCACGATCTTGTTTGAGTCCGGGTTAAAGTCGTTGGTGACGCCATCCAGATGCAGCGCGCCGCCGTGACCACGGACAATACCGCCCTCAGTTGTGTCCGTGGCATGGTTGTTGGTAAACTGGCTGTTGTAGACGATCAGCCCGGTAGCGATCCCGCCAAACGCGCCGCCGCTGCCCGCTTCGTTGCCGATAAACACCGACCCGACGATAACCGTCTCGTAGATATTGGCCGAGAAGATTGCGCCACCCTGGTTGTCCTCATCGGTGATGCTGGTGGTGCGGTTATTCTCAAAGGTCGAGTTGATAACATGCAGCCTGGTGCCGGGGCCGGTCACCCGGAGCGCACCGCCACGGTCATTGCCGTCCTTCTCTTCCGTAGCGGCGGGTGCTTTGGCGTTGATAAACCGCATGTTCTGGATGGTCAGATCATTGCCCTTGGTTTTATCATTCTCGGAACCGGGGGTAGAGGGCTTCTCCATAATCCGCGTCTGGTTCTGTCCATCCAGGGTGATCAGACCTTTGCCGTCGAGGACAATATCCTCAGTATCGCTTGTTACCAGCGGCTCGGTCAGTTTAATTGTCTTGGGATTGGCACCGCAGTCGAAGGTAATGTGACCGCCATCACTGAGGGCGGCCTGCAACCCGGCCTGGGTGCAATCGGTGACAACGGTGGGATTCGACAGCGATACCTCATCGACGGGAGGGGTGCAGAAGGCGGCCGGAGCGCCGGTCTGCATTTGCGGGTCGGCCTGAACAACGGCGGAGCGGGAGCCGCTCAGGAGCAACGTCAGAAGCAGCAGCAGCACCGCGCTAAACATACCGCTACGGTGCAACAGACGAGCATGGGTTGATGTGGGCATGATTGTTCCTCTCCTGTTTGCCGGCAACGTATTAGAAGTACAGGTCTTTGTAAAGAAAGAGTTATGACCTGCATGACTCACTATACACCGGGGACAGGATGGCGGGGAATAGGACGGTAGTACTCACCTATCGCACATGGTACTACTCCTGGAGTAAAAAATGTAATATAGAGAGGCAAAATAAATCGACCTGTATGAATAAATTCACATACAGGCCAATCAAAAAAGAACAAAGAACCAAGAAACTGTCTGAAAAGGGATTGTCATGGGGCGACGACCCCGGCGCGGGAGTCCCGGCTTCAGCCGGTTCCGGCCACACCCGGCTGAAGCCGGGACTCCTGGGGCGCTGTCCGGTATCGCAGGGCACCCGGCATGCCGTGTGACCGACGCGAATCATCTTTTCAGACAGTCTCTCGGTTCTCAGTTCTCAGTTCTCAGTTCTCGGTTCTCGGTTCTCGGTTCTCTAGATATCAGGTGGTGGTTCGGGCTCGCCCAGCATATCGCCATGCCAGCGTTCCAGCCACTCCAGTGCCTCGTGCAGCCGGGCCGGCGGCATGCGCCGGTACGATGAAATCCCAAACTGGCGATAGAGGCCGGTAAATGCCCCGCCATACTCGTTGCGCCGCGACCGTTCCGAGAGCGTATGCGCCACCCGCCGCACCACCTGCGCCAGCCGCGCCGCATGCGGATCATCCACGGCAGTACCGCTTGACCAGGGATCGGTCCCCTGTTCTTCGCGCGTGGCCTGGGCCGCAGCCAGTTGCCGCTCAATCAATGCCTGATGGCGGGCTAACGTTGCCATTGCCATCGCTGCAACATAGGCCTGCTCAGCAGGCGTCTGCTCATAGCGCGTGGGCAACAACTCGTCCCCTGTGCCAAACCCCTGCGGCTTGAAGGACTGCCACAATACCGAGGCACTCTCCTGCTGATAGAGTTCCAGGCGCGGGCGGAACTCGGCGGCAGCCTGTGCCGCATCAACCGTGGCAAGCCAGAGCGGGATCATCTCGACGCGCAGGCAGAGCGCCAGATCCTCCCGTCCATCGCCCTCAACCGGCAGGCGGCGCGTGCCACGCTGCAACATCGTGTGCGCCTGAATGCGCTGCTCCTCCTGGGCCGGGTTCAGGCCAAGCCGACCGGCGAGGCGCGCAACCGGAACATAGGCCTCATTTGGATCAAGTTCCAGGGCCGCGATAATATCTTCAGCATAAAAGCTGGGATGTTCTGACTGGTGCTGTGCAGGTCCGCGGGGCATGGTACCTCCCTTTGCTGTTCCACAACCACGCTCATAGTGTAGCACATTCTGCCGCTTACCATAATTAACAGGAGTTACGCGGTGCTGCCTGTTCCATCCTGGTACCAGACCTGAACGCCGGCTTCGCCTGCGGCAGCCTGGTACTTTTTTACCTTGTTCACAAAAAAATTCACAATGTGAATTTTTTTGTGAACAAGAGGGGAGTCTTCCGCCCTGCCGGAGGCGATAAA
>CAKZQX010000943.1 GCA_937141995.1 uncultured Chloroflexaceae bacterium
CCGCCGAGCCGCCACACCCACGCCGGTCGGGTGCGATGGCGCGATATCCGGCAGGTAGCGCCAGCATTATCTCTTCCCAGTAGGTCGCCGAGGCAACATTTCCATGAATAAACAACACCGGAACACCATCGGGCGTACCGGACTCCAGTGTATAAAGATCCCCACGGGGGGTATGCACAATATGGCCGGTTATCCCATCGAGATGCGGCAGGTTGGTCATAAAATCCTCCTTTGAGATGGTTCATCATCTACACGAACGTACGCGGTGAGCGTTCAACCCAGGTGCCTCACCAGATGAGGTGCAACCATCCTGCCGGAGGCGAAACCCGTCTTGTAACTGGTTACACGCCTGGTGGGCATGCCCACCGGGTGATGCGTGGCACTCTGGGCATAGTGCCGTGTCACTGCTTGCCCGTAAAGAGCCGGCGCGCCCCCTGACCCAGACGGCGTAGCCAGCGCGGGCCGGATGGTTTGGATGGCTGCGCGCTCGCTTGCGGCGGTTCAGGTTGGCGTTCTGCGGGGGCAGACGGTTGGGCTGTGCGTTGCGGTTGCGGATCGGAAGTTGGGTATAACGTATGGCCGAGGAAAAAATCCAGCATAAGCCGGCTGGCCTTCGGTCCCAGCGGATCGGTGAAGGAGCCGTCGGCAGCACCGCCCGACCAGCCATGCTTCATGCGCTCAACCAGGTACTTCTTCAGCATCGGCTGACCATGCTGATCATGGTAGACATATTCGGTGAAACTGTGCCCACCGGGGACGCTGCCCGGGGTTACGGCCGCCGGAACGGGTTCCACCTGATCGTCACTTGTGCCATTCGTAACCAGATGATTGGTCCAGAACCACTGGCTGATCACATGCTCGCCGTTGCGTGGGGAGACGGTTGTGTCATTCGTTCCGTGAAACGTAATCACCGGCACAACCCGGCGGTGTGGCCCCATTGCCGCATACGCCAGTTGCCCCTGCCGGCGGGGATCGGCATTACCGCGCGCCATCACCAGCAGCGAGCCGGGCAGATTGGTTGAAGCTTTGTAGGCCACCCCGGCACTGACCCCAATCGCCGCAAACACATCCGGGTAAGTTGCCGCCAGGATCACCGCCATCGCCGCCCCGGCCGAGATCCCCGCCGCATACACGCGATTTGGGTCAACCGTGTAGCCCGCCCGTACCTGCTCCACCAGCGCGACAATCTCCGCCGGCTCACCACTGTCGCGCGCCTGATGCTCCGGCTGAAACCAGTTCCAGCACTTCCCGGCATTGGCCTTGCGCGGTTGCTCCGGGTAGAGCACCAGCAGATGATACTGGTCGGCATAGCGATTCATCTCGGTGCCGACGGCAAAGTCGCCGGGGGTTTGACTACAGCCGTGGAGCATGACCAGCAGCGGTATTAGTGTGCCGTGCCGATAGCTTAGCGGAACATACAGCCAGTAGTTGCGCCCCTGGTATGTTCCCGCCGCAAACGTCCCCGTCCAGAATTGCCCGGCGGGGGTGGTGCCTTCCTTCCCTGGCTGATCCGGCAGCATGCGCCTGTTCCTTCCTTGCGAATCGATCGGGTTCGGCTAATGCGCGGTCCAGCCCAGGTCAATCGTCCAGTCGGAGCCGGTGATCGAGCGGGCCGACTCGGAGCAGAGATAGAGCACCAGATCGGCAACTTCGGACGGCTCGACCAGCCGTTTGATCGCGGCGGGGGCCAGCATCACCTGCTCGATTACCTCGTCGGGCGAGATCCCGCGCGTACGGGACTGGTCGGCAATCTGGTTCTCAACCAGCGGCGTGCGCACATAGGCCGGGCAGAGCGTGTTCACCGTGATCCCATACTGCGCACCCTCCAGCGCCGTGGTGCGCGCCAGCCCGAGCATGCCATGCTTGGCCGAGACATAGCCGGCCTTGAAGGGTGAGGCCCGCAGGCTATGCACCGAGCCAATATTGACAATGCGCCCCCAACCCTGCGCTTTCATCGACGGCCAGGCATATTTGGTCAGCAGGAACGGCGCGGTCAGCATCACTGCAATCAACTGATCCCAGGTATCCTCCGGGAAATCCTCCACCGGATCGATATGCTGGAACCCGGCATTATTCACCAGAATATCGACCTTGCCATAGCGCTCGATTGTGGCCTCCACCAGGCGGCGGCAGTCGGCCCGCTGCGCCAGGTCAACCGCCACAAAAGAGCCACCGATTGCATCGGCGACCGCCTGGCCCTGCGCTTGCTTCAGATCGGCGACAACCACCTGGTTGCCTGCGCGCGCCAGCGCCTCGGCCACCGCCTGACCAATCCCACTCCCGGCCCCGGTGACAATCGCAACATGCGTGTTCATGCTCCGCCTCCGTACTCCTGTTGTAGCAGCTTTTTATCCACCTTGCCCGCCCCGGTCTTGGGCAGTGCCTCGACAAAGACGACGGATTTCGGCACCTTGTAGCTTGCCAATCGGGACTGCACATACCGGGTCAACTCTTCATCCGTGAGGGTATGGCCTGAACGCACCACAATAATCGCCCGGCCTACTTCGCTCCAGTGCGGGTCCGGCACACCAATCAGCGCCGCCTCCGCCACCGCCGGGTGGCTCAGCATGGTGCTCTCTACCTCTGCCGGGTAGATATTCTCGCCGCCGGAGATGATCATATCTTTGCTGCGCCCGACAATCGCGTAGTGCCCGTCGGCATCACAGCGGGCCAGATCGCCGGTATGCAGCCAACCGGCGGCAATCGTCTCGGCGGCAGCGTCCGGGTTATTCCAGTATCCGGCGACTACATGTGGCCCGCGAATTAGCAGATCGCCGACCTCATCAACGCCACACACTTCGCCGTCGGCATTCACAATGCGCGTTTGCACATGGAACAGCGGCGTACCGACCGCGCCCGGCTTGGCGGCGGCATACGCATCCGGCAGCCAGAAGTTATTGGGACCGGCCTCGGTCAGGCCATAGCCGGTCTTGAAGGCCACCCCTTTGGCAAAAAAGCGCTCAAAGACCGGCAGGGGACAGGATGCCCCCCCACTGATCACAATCCGGCAATGGGAGAAATCCGCTTCGGCCCAGCGGGGATGCTCTTGCAGCATCATAAACACGGTGGGCACACCCAGGAAGAGTGTTACGCCCTGGTTCTGCAACAGATCATAGATCTGATCGACATTGACCGATTTACAGACAATGGAACAGCCACCAACATGCACCAGGGGTGTCGTAAAAACGTGCAGCCCGCCCGTATGGAAGAGCGGCAGATTCAGAATGGTGACATCATCAGGCCGCAGCCCCCAGCTTGTCACCGTGTTCACCGCATTCCATGTCACCGTGCCCTGCGTCAGGATCGCCGCCTTGGGCCGGCCGGTCGTGCCGCCCGTGTAGCAGAGCATCCAGGGATCAGCCATGCTCAAGGCCACCGGGTCCAGCAGCGTATCCGCCGCGGATGCAACCCAGTCGGCCCAACCCCGATCAGCCATGTCGATAGGAGCCGGATCCAGGACAATCCACTGGTCCACCGCGACCTGCGTGCGGAGCGCTGTGACCGTTTCGGCAAACTCGCTCCCGTACACCAGCAGTTGTGGTGCCGCCCCGTCAATCAGACCTTCCAGTTCAGTCGCGGTCAGCCGCCAGTTAAGCGCCTGCAGGACAATGCCGGTCTTCTGACAGGCGAAGAGCAGGTCCAGATATTCCAGGCAATTCATCGCCAGAATAGCGACCCGATCGCCCTTCTGCAGCCCGGAGCGCTGCAGGGCATTGGCGACCCGGTTGGCCCGCCGATTCCACTCGGCATAGGTGATCTGCTGCCCCGTGGCCGCCTCCACGAGGGCGACCCGTTCCGGCGACAGGCCGGCAAATTTGACCAGGTCGCAGAGCTGCAGGCAGT
>CAKZQX010000944.1 GCA_937141995.1 uncultured Chloroflexaceae bacterium
CGTGCAAATTTTTATGAAAAAGATGGATCAAGTACTACGCTGCCGCAGGCGAATCGGGCGGTTCATCCAGGCACATGCCTGATTTGAATGCCACCGCGTAAGTCGTGTGCGTAACACGCGTTACGCGGTGGGCGTGTGGACCACGAACGCCGCGACATGAACGAACACCGTGAAACGACCAGTGCCGATGTAGATCAGGTGATCCCCCATGTGGCGGAGGATAGCGCCGCCGGTCGGGTGGAAGAACCCCGATCTTGGTCACACAAACATTCACGTTGTGAATGTTTGTGTGACCAAGAAAAACGTATCATGCTGCCGCTGGCGCATCGGGCTTCTATCTGGTGAAACGTCCGGTTTGCATATCAACTGCGTAACTCCAGTGAGTAACACGCGTTACGCGGCGTTGCCGTAGAGCAACTGCGTCCGCTGAACATTGACCCCTTTCAACAGGAGCCACAGGGCCAGTGCTAACTCGGCAATAAAGGCCGGTGTGAAGACAACCATCGTAAAAACGGCGGCATAGTCGGTGTAGTTGGGCAACAGCACATGGGCAAAGCTATCCACCAGATAGCCGAGCGATGCCGGCACCAGCAAGATGCCCAGAATTCGCGGAATATAGCCCGACCGGAAAATCAGATACCCCAGAATCATGATACTGAAGCCGAAAAACACCAGGCCGATTGCGTATCCCGTGCTATGCGCGTTGAGCAAGAGCAGCACAAGCGCATGCACCTGCTCTGTGTCGAGGGCGGCCAGATAGTCGGCACCATTTAACAGTTGCAAAACAAAGAAGAGATTTAGCAGATTGATCCCCAGCGTCGTCGCCTGCGCCAACCGGAAGAACGCCGCAAGCAGGGCCAGCGTATTACTTACCGGTTTGAGCAGTATGTAAAAGATCAGCGCCAGGGCGACATCACTCATAATCATAATGAGATCGCCGGCAATCCCCATGCGGAAGAGTCCGGCGGAAGCCATAATGTTCTCGGCAGTGGTTGCCGCATCCCCCGCCACAATCAGACTCTGACGTACGAAAAACTCGGCGAAGATGCCCGATATGATGATCGTGAGATAGAGTACCCCGGCAATGCGTGCCATTTGTAGTTGTGACGGATTGACGATTCGCTCTGTCATGTGAATTCCTTCCTTGTATTCATTCCCGGTATTCGGTTGTTACACCACGCCGGGCGTGCGGCGCAACATGACCATCCCCAGCCATATGAACCAGACGATTTGCCCCAGCCCAAACATGATCCCTCCTGGCTCACCGAGCGCCGGGACAATGGTGAGGATGCCCGCTCCCCCGACGACCAGACCGAGATAGTTCAGGGTCCGGGGCAGACCGCCGGTTTGCAACGCGGCCCAACTTACCAGCAGCACCCACAGGCCACCTAGAATCTCAACCCCGCCGCCCAGTCCGTTAAACACCGCATCAATCGCCAGCCAGACCGTTGCCGCCTGCGTCGGGTCGGTGCTATAGAGATCGACAACGACGCCTGTGCCGATGTTAAAAATCATCCCGCCGGCAATGACAACGCCGGCCCAGATCAGCCCGAAGGCGGTCGCCGTCTGCATAACTACAGGGGCGTTGGCCTGCAAACGCTCATGGAGCGCCAGCGTCAGAACCACCAGAAAGACACCGAAGATCACATAGATGATCAGAGTGATAATGTACATGCCGGCCAGGTTGTCTACGAGTAGCGCCACCTTCTGAACAGGGTCAACTACACCCGAGTAGTCCACTATGAAAATAAAAAACAGCATTCCCAATACATATGCTACTGCCTCGTACAGGGCGGCAATACCACCCATCTTCTGAAAATTCCTCATCATGTATCTCCTTTATCTCCTTGATTGGAACGATATTGAGCCGTTTCATTCACCGCAGTCGGATCGGGTTGCATGCGATTGACCGCGATCAGGGGCAGGCCGAGATCGCGCACGCGTTTGAGCAACCCATGCAGCGCCGCCTGATCAACCACCGGGCCGGTGAACAGCGTATCGCCGTTCTCTTCCGGCGTGATGGTCATGCCCCCAAACCAGTCGCTCCACTGGTGATCCAGATGGCCCCTGATCCGGATCTGATAGACCACTGGTTCATCGGGATCAGTATATGGGTTGCGTTCATCTGCCATGGTCCGGTATCCTACTGCTGGTTGGTCATCGAGCAAGAACAGACACACAGGACAGCGAATAAACCGATTGATTGTCCGATAAGGCTGTGTCCGGCATGCGCTGTTCGCTGGTTCCTTGTTCTGTGTGCTCTAAGCATAGCGCCAATGTGGTGTTGGCGTATAGACACTTTGGTGTTGGTTGGGGGTGTTATACATACTTTGTCCACAAAAATGTTGCACAACGTGCAACATTTTTGTGAACAAAGATCAAAACGTTCCATGCTGCCGCAGGCGAATCGGGCTTCCATCGGGGCAACCGTTCGGTTTGAACGCCCACCGTGTAACGCGTGTAAATAATCTGGATTATGTGATGAAGAATCAGTCTACCCAATGGACGGCAGATGCACCGGCCGCAGCAGGGACGCGCAGAAGTGCGTCCCTGCCCAAAAATCTACACGGCGGTAAATATGGTGCGGAGTGCTTATACTAATGTGCCGTCAAACCAGCAATCAACGGGAACGGGCGCAATAGGCGCAACAGCGGCACATTCCCGCGTATCATCTCTGCGTCCTCGGTGTTCTCTGTGGCTATGACAACACATCGGTACTACAACAGACCCAACTCGCGGGCGCGGGCGACCGCTTCGGTGCGCCGTTGCACCTGTAGTTTGTCATAAATGCGGCGGTTATGCCCCTTGACCGTATCCAGGGCCAGGACAAGGCGCGCGCTGATCTCCCGATTCGAGAGACCCTGGGCAATGAGGCGGAGAATTTCTAACTCGCGTTGACTTAACGGCTCAACCAGTGACTCAGGATCGCTGACCACTCCCCGCGCCGCAAGCGCAGGTTCCGTTCTTCGTCCTTCGTCGCGGGTCGCGGCTGCATAAGCAGCCAGCAATCGGTGGCTGTAGTCCGGCATAATTCCATACGCAACCGCTTCAGTCAGGAGTTGCGCCATCGGTGGCCCTTCATCAACAAAGGAGCGAATATAGCCGGCCGGCTCCGCCAGCGCCAGCGCGTCTCCCAGCAGGTGCCGGGCCTGATCCGCTGCGCCCTGCGCATGGTGGGCAAGCGCCTGGAGCAGCAGAACTTTGAGCCGCTCATCCGGCCACGCTCTGGCCTCGGCCTGCCGACGCACCGGCTCCAGCAACGCCAGGGCTGCGGCCGGATCTCCCTGGGCCAGGTGGACCCGGGCCTGGCACAGGGGGAGGTCATGCGTCTGCGCCAGATGCGCGGCGGCGTCCAGCCGGCCCTGCTGCAGCGCGAGCATGATCTGGGCGGTGGCAACTTCAGGCATCTGCTGCACAAAGTTATGTCGGCGCGCGGACTCATCGGCCGCGGCTACCAGCGTGGCGGCACCGGCCAGATCGCCCTGGGCGCGTTTCAGGCGAGCGAGAAACAGTTCACCCGCCACGAAGCTGTCAACGATTTCGATCTGCCGCGCCAGTTGTACGCTCTGTTCCCCATGCTGTTGAGCGGCATCCAGATCGTTCCACTCATAGCAGATCCGGGCCAGGCCAAGATAGGCTTCGCAGGCCGCCGGTCGTGACGGATCTCCCGCCAGTTCCAGGACACGCCGGTAGCTCCCGTCCGCCAGGTAGAGCTGATTATCGGACTCCTGGATGATACCCATGCCGGTGGTCGCCAGGATGTTGATAAAAACATTCCCGGACGCCTCGCACATTGCGATGGCCTCGGTATAAGCCTGGCCGGCTGCGGCCCGCTCGCCCTGGAACTGGTAGGCCAGCCCCAGCTTCCAGGTTGTGGCCGTGCGCACCGGCAGGTTGTCAGGGTGCAGATACTCCAGAGCGCGGCGCGACTGGTCAATGATCGTCTCGACCTGGTACTGCATGGCTCCCAGCAGGGCGCGGATGGCGGCAATATGTCCAATCAGGTCGCGGGTATGCTCGTCCGGCGGGCAGCCCTGCAGGGCCGCTTCCGCCGCCTGGAGTTTCTCTTCGATGCCGGTATTCCGGCCAGCAACCGATAGCGCCGAGGCATACATCACCCACAACGCAGGGTGCGCATCCAGGACCGCCGCTGGCAGTGACTCCAGCCAGGTCAGGACCGGGGCGACTGCACCGCGAAAGTGCAGGGGCATGCCCCCACCTTCGATCAGGCGCATGGCGTGCTCAATATCATTGGCCGCCGCCGCATGCTGAAACGCTTCCAACTCCAGGCCGTTCGCTTCAAACCAGACCCCGGCACGCTGGTGTAACACAGTCAGGTTGTCCGGTTGTTGTTGCTGCAGGCGCTGCCGCAACAACTCGGCAAAGAGATGGTGATAGCGATACCAGCGCCGCTCGTTGTCCAGCGGGACGATAAACAGGTTGGCATGTTCGATATATTCCAGGGTAGTCTGCCCGGTAGCCGTGGAGTCGGGCAGAACGGCATCACACAGGGGACCGCACAGGCGGTCGAGGATCGACGTGTGGAGCAAGAAATTCTGGATGGGTTCGGGCTGCTGCTGCAACACTTCTTCCACCAGATAGTCCAGCACAAACCGGTGGCTGCCGGTAAACGACCGGATGAAGCCGGTAATGTCTTGCTGGGCCTGCATGGAGAGCGCCGCCAACTGCAGGCCGGCAATCCAGCCTTCGGTGCGCTGTTCCAGGGCGGCAATATCGTCCGCTGCCAGGTTCAGGCCCATCATCTGGTTGAGAAACGCAGCGGCCTCGGCGGGGGTAAACCGCAGATCGCTGGCACGTAGTTCGGTCAACTGGCCGCGTGCGCGTAACCGGGCCAGGGGCAACGCCGGATCTTCGCGGGTGGCGATGACCAGGTGCATTCGGGGCGGCAGGTGATCGAGCAGAAAAGTGAGGGCCGTGTCAATCGGTGGGGCATCAAGCACATGGTAGTCATCCAGGACGAGGAGGAAGCTGTCCGGGATGGTGCTGATTTCATTCAGCAGGGTCGTCAGCAGCGCCTCAACCGGCGGCGGCTGCGGCGATTGGAGCACGCCCGCCACACCTGCGCCCACCGTCGGCGCAACGGTCTGCAGCGCCGCGACCAGGTATGTCAGAAAGCGGGTGGGATCGCTATCCCCGGTATCCAGCGATAGCCAGGCAACACCGGCAGGATGATGCGGTTCAGTTGCTACATCCGGCATCCCGCCAGTTGCCGCCGGTTGATTGACCCACTCGCTGACCAGCGTGGTTTTCCCAAAGCCAGCCGGAGCCGAGATGAGCGTCAGCTTGCGGTGCAGACCGGCGTTTAGCCGCGTGAGCAGGCGCGGGCGGCGGACAACGTCGGGCCGTGGCGGGGGGATATAGAGTTTGGTGGCTAACAATGGCGTAGCCATAAGATTCTCGGCTGATTCATGTTGACGCTGCCAGTATGTCCCACTATACTGCGGGGCAATACGCTTACTATATACCAGTGATGCTTATTCGGCAAGCACTGAAGATGACGAGGAACACCTATGCTAAGACGACTGCTCTGGGGACGCCCCCGCCGCCGTGCGGGACTCTCGCTGGCTCTGCTGTTGTTTGGAGCGTTCAGTTGTTTCGGCGCAACTGCGACCATTGTGTTGGGTGCGCCAGCAAGCTGGTTCCGGGCGCGCGAGGTCGCCGCGCTGCGCTCAAGGAAACCGGCATCAACCAGTTTGTTGA
>CAKZQX010000945.1 GCA_937141995.1 uncultured Chloroflexaceae bacterium
CAACCACGTTCCAACCGGGGCGCGTAGTAGATGTTGTCCAGGTGGATTTCAATGGAGGTCAACTTATCTGGCAGTTGGATGGCAAGTCTGGGACTGCCAGTAGCACTGGCTCGCCCCCGTGTACATAATTATCGATTAATGACACGCGTTACGCGGTGCGGACTGTTCCGGCTGCGTGCCAGACCCGGAAGCCGGATTTGCCTGCAACAGCATGGTACTTTTGTTCCTTGTTCACAAAAAAATTCACAACGTGAATTTTTTTGTGAACAAGATCAGATTTCTTCCGCCCTGCCGGAGGCGAATCGGGGCGTTCATCCAGATGAACACCTGATTTGGAACTGACCGCGTGTACGCGGTGGACGTTTGGACTACGAACAACACGAAATGTACTAAAAGCACGAACCTGCTGGTGCTGCCATGTAGCAGGCGATCCCGCGTTTGACGGAGGATATCGCCTCCGGCAGGGCGGCAGATTCCATGCTTTTTCACAAAAATTTTACACAGAGTGTAAAATTTTTGTGAAAAAGATAAAACGAGTACCACGCTGCCGCAGGCGAAACCAATTTTCGGGTCTGGCACGCAGCCGGAACAGTCCGCACCGCGTAACGCGTGTTAACAACAATTGGGGGACTGATGCCATGACAAAGCAGCCGAAAGTGGTACACTGTAAGACCTGGAACAGCGGTTATCCCGCCGGTATCAACGGGAGTGAATCCGCGTTGAACAGTCGGGATAGAAAGACGATAACGGTGGACATTCTGGTTATTGACAGCAGTCCCCTCATCCGCTATGCCATTCCCGCCTACCTGTCACGGGTGCAGTATCAGGCCACGGCGGTGGGCGATGTCCAGCTTATCTGGGAGCGGTTGCGGCGCGATCCCCCCGCGCTGCTGATCACGGCCTGGCCGATGCCCGGCGGGCGTGGAGTTGAACTGGTACGACATATCCGTAGCCTGAATGGACCAGACTATACCTATATTCTGCTGCTGACCCGGCGGAATCAGCAGGACGCGCTGATTGCAGGACTGGAGGCGGGCGCGGACGACTACATGGTGAAACCGCTCGATCTGCGGGAGTTGCGGCGGCGGGTGCTGCTGGGGCGACGCATTCAAAAGCTCGAGAGCAGTTGCCGGCAGTTGCAGCACGAGCGGGAAGCCCTGGCAACCTATGATCCACTTACCCAGGTATTGAATCGCGAGGCCATGTATGAACGTATGGCCCAGGAACTGGTTGCCTACCAGCAGACGGGCCACTCCTTCAGTCTGATGCTCCTGGAACTGGAGGGGTTGCCGCTGCTCAACGAACGTTATGGCTATGCCTGTGGTGATCAGGCGCTACGCCTGCTGGCGGATACACTGACGCGGATCATTCGCCAGCAGGATCTGGTTGGACGCTGGCGTGGTTCCCAGTTTTTGCTGATCTTGAATGAGACCATCCTGCCCACCGCGCAACTGATTGCCAATCGCATCCGCAGTCATGTCGAGGATCAGATATTGCATACCCCGGATGGACAACGCGCCGCCCTGCACATCCGGGTTGGCGTGGTGAGTATTACCGCTGAACATGCATCTGATATTTCCCGTCTGATCCGACAGGTCGAGCAGACCCTGGCCCGCTCAAGTTAGCACTGCTGTGCGCGTACGATAGGCAGCAGTGTACCTCCGTTCTTTTAACCTATTGATCTCTTGAACATTTTAACCTATGATATATTCAGGACTTACGCAGTGCGCGTTCAAACGGGCCGTTTGTTCCCGATAACGGCGGATTTCGCCTGCGGCAGCGTGGTGCTTTTTTATCTCTTTCAGGAAATGTGGCACGTTGTGCCACATTTCCTGAAAGAGACTGTCCCATTCCACCCTGCCGGAGGCGAGTCGGACCATGGGTCCAGGCAGATGCCTGGTTTGGGACCGATCGCGTAACTCCAATATATCACCGTGAAGCATAGCACAGGTGGCAAGAAACGCAAACCGTTCCGGAACACCCTCGGAGCGGTAACCGTAGTGCGCAGAACGTTACGTTGCACCTGTAGTGCCGGCCCGTCTTGACAACCCGGCGCGAACATTCTATAGTACCGGCGATCAGGAAAAAGTCGCGCAGATGTGCGCATAACGCAGGGGGAGCACGCAATGACAACCGCCCTTCTTGAACATCTGAATCCGGCGCAGCGGCAGGCAGTCCAGGCAATTGACGGCCCCGTGCTGGTGCTGGCCGGGCCGGGGAGCGGCAAAACCCGCGTGCTCACCCACCGCGTCGCCTACCTGATTGAGCAGGTCGGCGTAGACCCTTTCAACATTCTCGCCGTGACCTTCACCAACAAGGCCGCCCGCGAAATGAAGGAGCGGCTGGAGGCGCTCGTCGGTGCCGGACGCGCCGCCGCGCTGACCATTGGTACCTTCCACAACGTCTGCGTGCGTATCCTTCGCCGCGATATTGTTCATCTGGGGCGCGAACGCGACTTTGCGATCTATGATGCCGATGATCAACAGCGCCTGATGCGTCGCGTGTTGAAAGATCTAAACCTGGATGAGAAGCAGTACCCACCGCGTGCCATCCAGGGGCGCATCTCCAGCGCCAAGAATGAACTGGTCAGCCCGCAAGAGTACGCCCGCTACAACCGCGCCTCCTACTACGAGGAGATTGTGTTCCGCTGCTACGAGCGCTACCAGGCGCTGCTGCGCGAGGCCAATGCGCTCGACTTTGATGATCTCCTGATCGAAACGGTGCGCCTGCTCGATCAGCACCCACCGATCCTGGAAAAATACCAGGATCGTTATGTCTACCTGATGGTGGATGAGTACCAGGATACCAATCGCGCACAGTATGTGCTGGTCAAGCAACTGGCCGCAACACGGCGCAACCTGTTTGTTGTCGGCGATAACGACCAGAGCATCTATGCCTGGCGCGGCGCGGACATCCGCAACATCTTACAGTTCGAGGATGACTATCCCGAAGCGCAGGTCATCCTGCTGGAGCAGAACTACCGCAGCACCCAGGCCATCCTTGATGTGGCGCAGGCGGTGATCCGCGAGGGAGCGCAGCAGAAGCATGCCAAGCAACTCTGGACCGAGAATGGTGCGGGGGTCGAGGTTACGATTCACGAGGGCTACGACCAGAACGACGAGTCCGGCTGGGTTGCCGACGAGATTGCCCGACTCGTGGCCGGCGGCGAGTATCACCTGGGCGACTGCGCGGTGATGTACCGCACCAATGCGCAGAGCCGCGTGCTGGAGGAAGCGCTGATGCTGCGTGGTCTGCGCTACCAGATTATCGGCGGTACGCGCTTCTATGAGCGCAAGGAGGTCAAAGATGTGTTGGCCTACCTGCGCCTGGTTCACAATCCCTTCGACAGCATCAGCCTGGGGCGGGTGCTGAATGTGCCGCCCCGGGGGATTGGCACACGTACCGAGGAAACACTTAACCGCTGGGCCACCGAACTGGGCGTGCCCGTCTACCAGGCGTTGCGCGAACTGGCGACAGAGGAGGTCATGTCACCCTTCAATGGCCGGACGCGCAATGCGCTGCTGGCATTTTTGCAAACGGTTGATGAGTTGATCGCGGTGCGCCGGCAGCACAACCTGGTTGCGCTGATCGACACGGTCCTGGAGCGCATGCAGTTCCGCGAGGCGCTCGAGCGCGAGCATGGCCCGGAAGAAGGCACCGAGCGCTGGGATAACTTGATGGAACTGCGCAACGTGCTGACGATCGGGCGCGTCCACGAGACGATCGAC
>CAKZQX010000946.1 GCA_937141995.1 uncultured Chloroflexaceae bacterium
CCCCGCAGACCTTGTGGTGCGGCAGGTGGCGGCGCTCCAGCAGCAGCACATCCCGGCCCAGGCTGCCCAGCGCCGCCGCCAGGCTGCTGCCCGCCAGCCCCGCGCCAATAATCACAACATCACGCATCAGGCAAACCTCCGCTCATACCGGGGCACGACCACCAGATAGCGAAAGAAGGGCCGCCAGGCATAGCGTAGCCGACCCATGCCCGGCGTAGCCCGCAGTCGCTCGAAATCACTCCCGCGAAACCCGCGCCGTACCGACAGTGGCCCATCGTGCCGGATCATGCGGTTGCGCGAGAGCAGCCGGGTTGCGCCCCAGATAAACGCCCAGGCGAATGCATGCCGGTGCAGATCGTTGACGACCAGCCCGATGCGGGACGCCTGGAGCATGCGGGTAAACGCCGTGGGCAACTGTGTATTGGGGAAGTGGTGAACAAACAGCGACGCGGTAACGATATCGGCATAGTTGGCGGGCAGGTTCAGCACATCGCCCTGCTCCACCTGGACGCGCGGCTCATCCAGGTAGTAGTCAGCCGCCTCTGCGCAGGTCTCCGGGTTGATATCCATCAGCGTTATTTGCAGATCGATGCCATGCCGGTCGGCCCAGCGCAGCAGCGGCCGGTTCACATCACCCGAACCGGCCCCCACATCCAGGATGGAAAGCTCGGCCGGCTGCCCGGCCCAGCGCCAGAGCCGGTCCACCCCCTCGCGCAACGGCCAGGCACCGATCAGCAACTGGTTGATCCGGCGCAGTTGGCGCAGGGCTTCTTCCAGTTCGCTGCCGCCAATCGCCAGGTCGTCCATCAACTCCGGCGCTTCCGAACGGGACGCCAGATCAGGCCAGGTGCTCAACCGCTGCTCCTTTCCATACCGGATGGCTCTCTACGGCCGGCGTGACCGCGGCGGGTAGGTAGTGCAGGTGGGCCATTTCGATCACCAGGCCCGGCCCAAAGGCCATTGCCACACCCTCCAGCGGCGCATCTGCGTGACGACGGCGCAGACGCTCGCGCATGGCTTGCAGCACAAACAAGATCGTTGGCGAGGACATGTTGCCGTAGTCGCGCAGCACAGCATAACTGGCCGCGACCTGCTCCGGCGCAAGGGCAAAGATCTCCACCAGACGATCCACGATAGCCCGCCCGCCCGGATGGATTGCCCAGAACTGCAGTTGCTTGTAGTCGCCGACGAGGGCGCGGAGCGCCTGCGGCGCAACCGCGCCCAACTGATCCGGCACCTGGGGCGAGAGCCGCAGCGTAAAGCCATAGTTGCCAATCCGCCAGACCATATCATTCTCGCTGTCGGGTTTGATGCTGGTGTGGAAATCCTGCAACACAAAGGCATCATGCTGTTCCGGCTGAGGCATCCCGACCAGGCAGGCACTTGCGCCATCCGCAAACAGCGAGGCCGAGATCAGGTTTTCGCGCTCCTGGCCGGGTTGAATATGCAGCGAGCAGAGTTCGACGCAGACGATCAGCACGCGCGCCGACGGCCGGCCCTGCACAATGTGGTGGGCCATGCGTAGCGCGTTAAACGCTGCCGAGCAGCCCATAAACCCGACCAGCGTGCGCTCAACCGTGGGCCGTAGCTCCAGTTGGCGCGCAATCATCAGATCCAGGCCGGGGGCGAAGAACCCCGTACAACTGACGACAATCAGGTCCGTCACCGTGTCGGCCACGGCGGCCGGGTCGGTGTCCGTGGCGGCGCTGTAGTCGGCCAGCGCCTGCTGGGCCGCAGTGCGGCCCAGGCCAACCGACTCGCGCTCGTAGATTGCCATCCGTTCAATGGTCGTATGAATTTCGTCCAGCGGACGTCCGGGTGCGAAGTTGGATTGATCGGGCGGGTAGAGCGCGTCAGGGATACAGGCATAACGCGTTGTAATCCCGGACAGGGCATACAGCCGCCGCATCCAGCGGGTCAGCGCGCGGCCGGCTCCTACCGCCTCGATCATCCAGTCTGTGAGGGAGTCTTGCTGGATGCGATACTGCGGAACGGCTGTGCCCAACGCAAGTATCGCGGCACAGGACTGTGGATGGTCCATGTGAGAGACTCTCCTTTTCCAGAAACACATTCTCTAGCATTATGGGGCTATACCATAGCATACCACGATTTAGACGGTAGAAGCCACCGGAGTGTGGTAGCCATCTGCCGCGTGCTCTGGAGTCTGGGGTGCGGTAGCCATCTGCCGCGTGGGAACGTCGCAAGATCGTGGTACACTATGGTGGCAAAGTCTGCGCGCAGGCAGGCATGCCTGCGCTATGCTAAAGAGGAACTATGGACCAGGAGCTTATCAACACCATTGATCACTATATTGCCGGGCTGGTTGCCCCGGCGGACGAAGTGCTGGAAACGACACTGCAAACCTCGGCGGATGCCGGCATGCCGCAGATTCATGTATCGCCGGTGCAGGGGAAACTGCTCCATGTGCTGGCACTGCTCAACGGCGCACGGCGCATTCTCGAGATTGGCACGCTGGGCGGCTACAGCGCCATCTGGCTGGGGCGCGCCCTGCCTGCCGATGGACAGTTGATCACGCTGGAGCATGCTGCTCGCCACGCCGAGGTTGCCCGCGCCAACCTTGAGCGTGCCGGCCTGGCCGACCGGGTTGAGGTGCGGGTGGGTGACGCGCTGACCCTGATGCAGCAGATGATCGATGCAGGGACGGAACCGTTTGATCTGGTCTTTGTTGACGCCGACAAAGAGTCCTACCGCGACTATTTTCAGGCGGCGCTCCAGTTGATGCGTCCGGGGTCGGTGATTGTGGCCGATAATGTCATCCGGCGGGGCGCAGTGCTGGAGGCCACCAGCCCGGAGCCGACGGTGCAGGCCATTCAGCAGTTTAACGCGGCGCTGGCGGCCGATCCGCGTGTAACCGCCACAATTATGCAGACGGTCGGTGTGAAGGGGCTCGATGGCATGGCGATTGCCGTCGTGAATAGATAACGTGAGGCGGCGCGGTCGATCCGGGGCACGCGCCTTTTCATCAGAACGACACAGCAGTAAGGGTGTGAAGAAACTATGTCGGGACGCTATGCGACGCTCTACCGTCAGTCGCGGGAAGCGCTGGAGATCGAAGCCGAAGCCCGGTTGGGCCGCGCACTGACGCCACGCGAGCGCAACCTGTTTCGCAACTGCGGCACGCTGACCATGCTTGAGTCGCTGGGCATGAAGATCTTCTATGCCGAGAGTGCCGAGGAACTGGATGCGCAACTGGCCGGTATCTCCATGGATGCCCGGTTTAACCTGGCGGTGGAGGAACTGATCGTGCGCCTCGAGCAGGCACTGGGTCGTAGCCTGACAGCGGTGGAGCAGCAGCAGATGCATGCCCTGGGCAATATCGAGGAACTCTGGACGCTGGAGCAGCAGTTCCACGACGCGCCCCCGGCCGAACGCGAGGCAACTCTGCAGATATTGCTGGCGAGCCGACAGTGAGGCCAGGTAGTTCTGGTATGGCGTGCGGGAGAAGAATTTTTAATCCGGACATCATTGCTCTGGAGTCCCGGCATCAGCCGGATCAGGCGTTCCCATCAGTATGCCGCAGCCCCGGCAGGCATTCACCGGCTCCAGCCGGGACTCCAGGATGGCACAGTCGGATTATTTTCTAATCGCAAAACTCAAGACTTACCTACCCCGGCGCTTCCACCAGCCGCGCACCGGCCCCGGGGCCATTCGCCAGCGTAAAGCTCACCTCCGGCAGTGCCTCCAGCCGTCGCTGCAGTTCGGCCCGGTCGGAACCGGCACAGATCACATGGACATTCGGCCCGGCATCAATCGTGAAGTAGGCTTCCAATCCCTCGGCGCGCCAGGCGCGGACGGCCTGGATCACCGCCATCGTTCCGGCACTCCAGTAGAACGAGGGCGGGTTCTGGGTCATGCAGACCACATGCATTGAGACGGCGTCCGTCTCCATCGTCTCTCCCAGCAGGGTTAAATCGCGCCGGGCGATGGCCTCGCGGGTAGCGTTCAGGCGCTGCTCAATCCCCTCCAGACGCACCTTGAAGTAGGGACTGGTGATTGCCAGCAGATGATTTTCTGCGCTGCCGATCTTCTTGGCGCTGGTGTCCACCACTGCGACAATATCGGCCAGATCCCAGTGCTCCGGCGGGGCCAGCGACTCCGCAAAGCTGCCGTTGTCATCGCCGTTGTACCACTCGACATACCCGGTCGGGATGGAACGGCCGGCCGAGCCGCTGCCGCTCCGCCGGGTCAGGCGGGTCAACTCGCGCTCGTCCAGGTCCAGTTTGAGCGCGGCGGTAGTTGCCAGCGTCAGCGCGGCAAACGCCGCCGCGGAAGAGGCGATCCCCGCATCGGCGGGAAAGGTGTTACTTGACGTAACGCGGGCGCGGGTGGTCACCCCGGCGATGGTCCGGATGCGGTCCAGATGCGCAACCACACGCTCGCGGGCGCGGCCGCCGGCCGTTTGCGGTTCCTGCTGATAAAACTGTAGCGTGACCAGATCCTCGTCCCAGGTAGGATCGAAAACCACGCTGGTGGTGGTCAGGCATGCGTCCAGGTTCAGCGAGATCGAGCCGTTGTAGGGCAGGATCTGATCGGCGTCGCGCATGCCCCAATATTTGATAAAAGCGATATTTGCGGGTGCGATAGCTTGTGCCATAGTTCTCTTCTACCTGTCAATTCCACGAGTTACGCGGTGGGTGTACAAATGAGACATGGGCTCCCGTGAAAACCGCCTCCGCCCTGCCGGAGGCGACATGTCCTTCCAGGTTTGGGAGGGCATCACGCGTGTCAACTCCGCTTGTAATTCGGAGCTTCCTTCGTTATCTTCACATCGTGCGGATGGCTCTCGGCCAGGCTGGCCATAGAAATGCGGATGAAGCGGGCCTCGCGGCGGAGTGCTTCAATATCGCGCGCGCCGGCATAGCCCATCCCGGACCGTAGGCCGCCAATCAGTTGGAACACCGTATCGCTGAGGGGGCCTTTGTAGGGAACCATGCCCTCGATCCCCTCGGCCACCAGCTTACTGCGTTCGTCCGCCTGAAAGTAGCGGTCGCTGCTCCCCTGCTGCATTGCGCCAATGCTGCCCATACCCCGGTAGCTCTTGTAGGAGCGTCCCTCGTAGAGGATCGTCTCACCGGGACTCTCTTCGGTGCCGGCAAACAGGGAGCCGATCATGACGCTGTGCGCACCGGCTGCTAACGCCTTGGCAACATCGCCACTATACTTAATACCGCCATCGCCGATAATTGGGACACCAAAGCGTTCGGCAGCGCGGGCGCACTCCGTGATTGCCGTGATCTGCGGCATTCCCGCCCCGGAGATCACCCGGGTAGTGCAGATCGAGCCCGGCCCCTGCCCAACTTTTACCGCGTCCACACCCCGTTCAATCAGGGCAACCGTGGCAGCCGGGGTTGAGATATTTCCGGCAACCAGTTGAACGCCACTAAACTCTTCGCGGACACGCACAACCGCGTCAAGCACACCCTGGGAATGACCGTGTGCGGTATCTACGCAGAGTACATCAACCCCCGCTCGCACCAGCGCGGCGGCCCGCTCCAGGTAATCGCCCCCCGCGCCGACCGCTGCGCCAACCTGCAGGCGGCCATGCTTATCTTTGCAGGCGTAGGGATGCTCAATCTGCTTCATAATATCCTTGACTGTGATCAGCCCGCTCAGTTTGTCCCGGCTGTTGACCACCAGCAGCTTCTCAATACGATGCCGGTGCAGGATCTCCTTGGCCTGCTCCAGCGTGGTGCCCTCCGGCACCGTCACCAGGTTTTTGCTGGTCATCAGTTCGTGGACCGGGCGGGAGCGGTCGGTCTCAAAGCGCAGGTCTCGATTGGTAAGAATACCAACCAGATTGCCCTCGACCGTCGTGATGGGGACGCCGCTAATGCGGTATTCGGACATGAGATCGAGCGCGTCGCCGACGGTTTTGTCCGGCTCAAGCGTAATCGGATCGGTAATCATCCCGCTTTCCGAGCGTTTGACCTTCCGCACCATATCGGCCTGTTTCTCGATAGACATGTTTTTGTGAATAAAACCGAGACCACCTTCGCGGGCCAGCCCGATTGCCAGGCGCGTCTCAGTCACGGTGTCCATCGCAGAGCTGACAATGGGGATATTCAGGCGAATCTTGCGAGTGAGCCAGGTACTGATATTGATCTGGTTGGGGAGCACCTGTGACTCAGCCGGAATGAGCAGAACATCGTCGAACGTCAGTCCTTCGCGCGCATATTTGTCTTCCCACTGTATCGGCATGTGATATATCCTTCCGTGAAAGGTTTTTGTGCCAATGTATCGCTGGTGCCGTCCGCCGGCACCGGTGTGCTGTACAAAAAAGCCCCCTGGCGTACAGGGACGCAGGGAGCGACAACAGGGATCGCAGCCATATTTACTTGCCAGTGTACTGACAGCCTGTCAGTATAAGTTGTGGCGGATGGTAGCTCATTGTGTGTAATCACTATACCCCGCTCACACCCTTCCGTCAACTGGTCAGGCGGCCATGCATTAACGGTTAGGGGATAGGGGTTAACGGTTAGCGGTGGGTGGATTTTGCCATAGATGTGCTGCTGCGCGCCCAACGAGGGCATTCCAACCAAATCTGGCGAAAGAATTACTCCTGCTCACGGTCATGAGTAGTCTGTTTCAACGCCGTGGGAGTTTGGACCACGAACACCACGAAATGGGCGAAAACCGCGAAACGGCCACTGCTGCCATGGATTCAGGTGATCCTGCATTTGGTGGGGAATGTCGCCTCCGGCAGGGCGGAAGCAAACAGATCTTTTTCACAAAAAAATTCACAACGTGAATTTTTTTGTGAAAAAGAAAAAAAGTACCATGCTGCTGCAGGCGAGTCGGGCCATTACCGGGCGCAAACGCCCAGTTTGCAGACCTACCGCGTAGGTTCTGTTAATAAAAAAATTACACTTCGTGCAAATTTCATTAAAAAGAGAGTCCGGGGTTACGGGGTTACGGATTAACCGTTAACCCGTAACCCCTAACCGTTAACCGTTAACCCGTAACCCCTAACCGTTAACCCCTAACCGTTAACCCCTAACCGTTCCTACGGAATATTCACCTGAAAGGCGCTCTTGCCCGCGTAGACGGCGGCATCACCCAGCTCTTCCTCGATGCGCAGAAGCTGGTTGTACTTGGCAATCCGGTCGGTACGCGCAGGCGCGCCGGTCTTGATCTGGCCCGCGTTGGTCGCCACCACCAGATCGGCGATGGTCATGTCTTCACTCTCACCACTGCGGTGCGAAACGACCGCAGTCCAGGCCGCGCGCTGGGCCATCTGGATCGCGCTCATGGTCTCGGTGAGGCTACCGATCTGGTTGAGCTTGATCAGGATGCTGTTGGCGGCGTTCTCGTTGATCGCCCGTTGCAGGCGCTGCACATTTGTCACCAGCAGGTCGTCACCCACCAGTTGCACCCGGTCGCCGACCTTCTCGCGCAGCAGCTTCCAGCCTTCCCAGTCATCCTCCGACATGCCGTCCTCCAGCGAGATCAGCGGGTAGCGGGTCGAGATATCGGCCCAGTAGTCCGCCATCTCTGCGCTGCTCAGCGAACGGCCTTCGCGCTCCAGATGATACTTGCCATCCTTATAGAGTTCCGTACAGGCCGGGTCCATCCCCAGGTAGACCTGATCGCCCAGCTTGTATCCGGCGCGTTCAACCGCCTCGGCAATCACCTGCAGGGCCGCCTCGTTGGTGGGCAGGCTGGGTGCAAACCCGCCTTCATCGCCGACGTTGGTGCCGTGGCCCTGGTCGTGCAGCACTTTCTTGAGGGTCTGGTAGATCTCGCTGCCCCAGCGCAGCGCCTCGCGGAAGGTGGGCGCACCCGCCGGCAGGATCATAAACTCCTGGAAGTCGGTGCTGTTCTGGGCATGCTGTCCACCATTCAGAATGTTCATCATCGGGGTTGGCAGGGTGTGCGCATAAACGCCACCCAGGTAGCGGTAGAGCGGCAGACCCAGCGTGGCGGCCGCAGCCTTGGCGCAGGCCAGCGAGACACCCAGGATCGCGTTCGCGCCCAGTTTGCTCTTGTTCGGCGTTCCATCCAGCTTGAGCATCGCGTGATCCAGCGCGATCTGGTCGGCGGCATCCAGTCCGCGCAATGCCTCAACCACCTCAGTGTTGACGTTCTGAACCGCCTTTAACACACCTTTGCCACCATACCGTGACTTATCGCCATCGCGCAACTCCAGCGCCTCATGTGCGCCGGTGGAAGCGCCACTTGGTACAATCGCGCTCCCCGTGATGCCGCTCTCGAGCTGAACATCCACCTCCACCGTCGGGTTCCCGCGGGAGTCGAGTACCTCACGCGCGACAATCTCTTCGATTAGTGTGGACATATTACCTCCCTTACTATACTGCTCGATTCGAGAAGGCAGCCGACCGCACGCAAGGAGCAGCAGGCCGATAGATGATTCTGACCGCCACCCACTTGATTACTGATCGCTGACTTCTGACCGGGACACTCGCAAGTATAGCATACGATTGGTTGACGACGGCAGGCGTCCTGCATATACTGATGCGTGGTTTGCTAACCGCTTGCCTGAGCACAGCAGCAAAATTGACCTACAATACACAAGAAAGAGATAGCACCTGTGACTGAACACACACCGACCCACGACAATAAGTTCCCGCGTTCTGCCACACCCCAGCCTGTAGCGGCGGCGGCGCCCCGTTCTCGACCACGGCTGCTGGCGTTGCTGGCCGGCTCAGTGGGGTTGGCCGCGTTAGGGCAGTACATGCTGGACCGCACATATGCGACGAGCCGCGAATTTCCCTGGCAGGGATTGCTGATCTACCTGCTGGCGGTGCTGGGCTTCGGCTGGGCGACATTTATCACCGACCGTGCCGCGCCGCCGATTGCGGCTCCCCCCGATGAAGGCGCGGGTGTCACCCGGCTGGACTATCTGCGGCAGTCATACTGGCGCTGGGGGCTGTTAGCCGTGGCAGCC
>CAKZQX010000947.1 GCA_937141995.1 uncultured Chloroflexaceae bacterium
CCCGCGTAGAAGCGCCAGCCACACCAGAACGCGCCGAGCATCATCAGCATGACGATGCTCTGGTACTGCACGATGCGCGCAAAGCCAATCAGGAAGCCGTCAACCGCCAGGATGGTTGCCGCGATCAGTCCCACCTGCGTGCCTCGCCCATCCAGGGGATTTTCGGTCGGGACGGGTTGCGTGTCCGCCGTCAGTTCCCGCCCCAGCAGATAACTGCCCAGCAGCACACCCATCCCGGCCAGCGCAAAGGGCAACCGCGCAATGCCCTCAGTCAACTGTCCCGTCAGTGCCGGCGGTCCGGCGGGCAACAGGATCTCGATCGGACCTTTTTTATGCAGCAGCAAGATTGCTTCACGTCCATGCACTACCCCCACCGTACGCAGTAACGCTTTGATTTCATCGCCCTGGAACTCCGAGCCGCCCAGGAAAGTCAGGCGCAGCACGCCGCCCAGCAGCAGGATCGCGAGCAGGGGCAAGTAGGCATGGCGCTGCGGGTGAACTCGTTCTGCTGATTGTGGGGATGATCGTCGCAGCAGCAGCCCGCCGAGCCATAGGCTCAACACGTCACACGGGAGCAGCAGCATCCACCCGGCGAGCGGTCCCGGTAGTGCCTGCAGTGCCAGCAGCAGCATCGGAAAGAGCGCTAACCCACCACATAGCCCGATCAGCAGGCGCACCAGCGGATCGCGCTCGTGCCGGAACAGCAGTAGCGCCAACAGCGCGCCGGGCAGTCCCAGCAGGAACAGGGCCGCCATTCCGCGCAGGTCAACCGGCAGCGGCAGCAGCAGCGCCAGATGCGCCGGCAACCAGAGGCCGGGCAGTACGAACCGTGTCAGGTTTCCGGTCCCCGGTTCTACATTCCAGGTTCGCGCTACGCGGTTTTGCAGCTTGCCGACCACCAGCAGCAACGTCCCCAGGAACAGCACCCACGGCGGTGCCGGCCATGCCCAGGTCAGGCTGTAGGGATCATGCGAGGCCCAGAGGAGCAAACCGCCTGCCATCAGGCCGATCACACCACTCGTCCAGAGCGCCGCGCTGACGTTGCCGGTTCGTGGTCGCAGGCTGCGGATCAGCCAGTCAATCGGGGCTGCCGGCAGGGTCAGCCCCCAGGTCAGCAGCAGCATCTGGCACAGCGGGAGAGTTATTGGCGTCCCAACTCCATGCAGGGGCGTTAACCGCACCCAGTCGAGCGGTACGCCGGGCGGTCGTTCTTCGGTTGCTCCTGGATTGTAGGCTGTGCTGACCAGATTGATCGGGATGACACCCCGCACGGCCGCCCCGACCGGCTGCTCCGGCAATAGCACCTGGTAGATCCGCCAGCCGGACTGGATCTCCAGCGTGGCGAAAGTGCCGCCATCCTGCTGCAGGTGCAACTGGTGATTATTGTTCACTGCAACCTGATCGCCGTGGAGCCGCAATTCTAATCGCTTGCCGGCAATGGCGGGAATGACCAGTTGCGCATTAGGCATACTCCAGCGGAAGCGGGTTGCCCCCTCCTGCATCGGCATGCGAAAGCCCGCCACAAACGGCGTATCGTTGCCGGTCCCCAGATCGAGTGTCCAGGGAGGCGGTGTGCGCAAAACATTGAAGAGCAGCACAGCGGCAGTAGTGAGTACGAGGACCAGGGGGAGTAGACGCACGACTGTGGCATACACCGGAGATTGTTGTATCGACATGAACAGTAAGCTCACGTGCTGGTGTCACTCCGAACCCCGTGCAGAATGACCCATCGCGCTGTAGAAATAATACATCAACAAATCGACATAAACCGTAAAGCGCGCTCAATTGTACCACAACTATGGGGCAGTAAGCAGCAGTTGCGCAAACTGCTGCGTGTGCGTGCCATCTTCCCGGGACAACCATGCGCCCGTCCGGCTGTGGCGTAACCCCACCTGGAGCGCATACTGTCCCGGCGGGATCTGTGCGGTGTTGGTGAGGGTGAAGGCCACCCCACTCAGGTATTGCGTGTTCCACGCAGAGGGCAGCACATCACAGGCGGGCGTTGCCTGGGCCACGGATTTCCCGTCCGCATCCACCAGCGTGACCACCGGCAGATAGCCCGGTTCTATCACCAGATTCTCACGCCAGTAGAGCACCAGGCTTGCTGTCTCGCCCGGCTCCAGCCGTGTACGGTCCAGGTCATACCCGCGCAGCATGACATCTTGCTGCCAGCGGGCATCCAGATGCTGTTGCGGCACTACTTCTATAAGCGAGCGCTGGATGGGGAAACTGTTGATCGGCTGCGCATCGAACGCGGCGCGATGCTCCGTCAGGGTGAAGATGCGCGGCGGATGCGCTCCCGGCTCCCGGCTGTAGATGTCCAGTTTCTTCACATCGTCAACCAGCACCGAGCCCAGCAGATGGTAGCCCGGCGGCACATCGATCTTTAGAGTGGATGAAGCTACCGACCAGGCCGCGAAGTAGTAGTCCGGCTCCTGCCGGCAGCGCAGCGTGCCCCGCGTGTACCAGCCGGTAATCAGCTCCTTCTCGTTGCTTTCATAGTCGCCCCGCAGCACGCCCTGCCGGTAGAGGTCGCCGATCACCTTCCAGCCCGCCCGGCGCGGAAAGCCAAAGTAGCCGCCGTTCGGTAACTGGTCGCCATAGCCCGCCCGATAGATCGCTGGTCGCGCCTCCGGAAAGACCGTCCAGTACTCCGGCTCCGGGCGAATGTAGACCAGATACATGTAGGGCAGTGCCAGCAGCAGCAGCGCCACGCCTCCCGCCGCCGGCAGTGCAATCAGCCATGCGCGCCGCGTCCGTAGCCATCCTACCAACTGTGTAAGCGCCAGCCCGATCAGCAGCGCACCTGCTATGTCGATGGTGTAAAAGTGAGTTTTGGGATTGACGATCAGGAATGCCTGCGCTAAAAACGCCGTGCCAAACCAGAGTAGCAATACTCGTAGTCCCGCCGGTGTGCCTGGTGCCAGCAGCAACCCCGCCAGCGGCAGCCCGAAGGCCAGGATCGCCCAGTTGCCGCCACCCGCCGGCTCAAACCATGCCGGCCGCAGCACCAGCAGCAGACACCCCACCAGCAGCAGCCCCATCAGCGCGACTGCCACCCAACGCGGGCGCAGATACTGCCGGAGCCAGACCAGCAACCCCGCTACCAGCGCAATCCCCAGCAAATTCATCTGGAACGTTGTATTATAAAATGTTGCCAGATGATAATACTCAACCAGGTTATTTACCAGCGTAATGCCGGCGTTATCCTGCCCGGTACGCCCGACCACATATTCAAAGGTGCGTCCAAAACGCGCGTTAAGCGCAAACGGCACAAAAAAACTGAACAGCAAACCCGCGCCGAGTAGTGCCGGAATAGTCAGTTCGCGCAGCCACTGCGCCGGGCGCCAGTTGCGCCGCCATCCACCCGCCAGTATCAGCCATCCCAGCGCGGGTAGCACAAAGATTGCATCATAGTGCGCCAGCAGCCCTACCGCCGCCAGTGTCGCCGCCGCTGCCAGGTAGCGCCGGGGATGTGCCGCGCCCGTGTAGAAGCGCCAGCCACACGCAATTGCGCCCAGCGACATCAGCATGACGATGCTCTGGTACTGCACGATGCGCGCAAAGGCAATCAGGAAGCCGTCCAGGGCCAGGATCGCCACCGCCGGCAGCCCGACCAGCCGTCCGTTGCCGGCGAACAGCTCGCGGGCCAGGGCATAACTTCCCAGCAGCACACCCATTCCGGCCAGCGCAAAGGGCAGCCGCGCTACCCACTCATTCACATGACCCGTCAGTGCCAGCGGCAGTGCCGGCAGCAACACCTCCATCGGCCCCTTTTTGTGCAGCAGCAGAATCTCCTCCTGCCCATGCAGCATACCCACCGCCTTGAGCAGCGCCCTCCCTTCGTCTCCTTGGAATTCTGCACTACCGAGGAATGTCAGGCGTAGTGCCGCGCCGAGCAGCAACAGCATGGCGAGGGGCAGATGTCGCGTGGTAAAAACGCCTGACAGGTGAAACCGTGCTGGTGCCGGTGCCGACGTTCTACGGAAGAGCGCCCAGCCGAACAGCAGAATCAGCGTGTCGGTGGCAAGCAGCAACCCCCAGCCGGGAACCGCTCCTGGCAGCGCCTGCAGTGCCAGTAGCAGTAGTGCCGGCACCAGCAGCCCGCCGCACAGCCCCAGGAATAGCAGCATGAGCGGACCTTCCTGCGCACGGAAGAGCAGCAGCGCCGGCAGCACTCCCGGCAGGCCCAGCAGCAGCAGCGCAACCGTTCCGCGCACGGCGGTGGGTAGCGGCAGGAGCAGCAGGAGATGCAGCAGCAAGACCAGTGTGACGAGGAGACGCAGCGGCGAAGTGAGGCGCAGCGCAGGTTTCATTCCAGCAATGACTGCTTGACGGTTATTCCAGAGCAGCAGCCCCGCCAGGGCAACCGTTGCCGGCAGCAGTAGGCTCGTCGTTGCCGCAGTCGCCCATGCCAGCGTGTAGGGATCATGCCCGGTCCAGAAGATCAACCCGGCCGCCGCAATGCTCACCGGCACGCAAACCCAGAGCAGCCGGGTCAGCGCCCGACGGTCAGGCCAGACGGCGCGGTTAATTAACCCGCAAGTTCCGGCCAGCAGCGCCAGCGCCCAGGTCAGCCGTAGCGTCTGCCATAGCGCTGTTCCAACCGGCAGCGTCGCGCCCGCTGCCGGCGTCACCTTCACCCAATCAATCGGCACCCCCAGCAGGCGCGGGTCGCGCGGCGCCGCGCGGTACTCCGAGACGATCAGATCCAGAGGACGGGGCTGTCCCTCCTCTGGCAGCAACACCTGGTAGACCCGCCAGCCCGGTTCGATTTCCAGTTGGGCTATGGTCTGCCCAGCGCGTTGCAGATACATCCGGCGGGGATGGGTTGCCGCAACCGTGTCGCCGTGGAAGCGCAGTTCTAACCGGAGCGGCCCGACCACCGCCCCGTGCAACTGCAGCCGCGAGCCGGAGGTTGTCCAGCGGAAGCTGGTCGCGCCGTCACGTTCCCGCGCAAAGAAGCTGGTGACAAAGGGCGTATCCCCCGCCGTCCCCAGATCAATCGTCCGGGGAGGCGGGTTACGCAGCAGCCCAAACAGCAACCCGGCGCTGACGACCAGCAGCAACCCGACGGGCCAGAGTAGCCGCAACCCGGCCCGGTGGCGGATCTGCAGTGCGTTACCCACCTGGGAGGATGCCGTGCTGACCACTATTCCAACTCCAGCCGGGTCAGCAGCAGCGCATTTGCACCCCCCAGCGCCGGGTCGGCCGCATGCTCCGAGGTCAGGGACAGCCGCTGCCCGCTCTCCGGGTCGTATAGCCCGATCAGCACGCGGTAGCTTCCCGCCGGGGCATCTGCTGGAATGTTCAGCGGTAGGTTGGTTTTGACAAAGCGTCCGGGTGTCCAGTCGGTTGTCGGGTAGGGCATATCGATCTGATCGTAGCGTTGCCCATCGGGGCCCAGCAGATGCGCAAATAGCCAGTAGTTCCGATCGGGCAGACGGCGTGTTTCCCAGGTCAACTGCAACTCCACCTGCTGCCCGCGCGCCGGCGCACTCAACCAATCAAAGCCACGTAGATGGATGTGCGGCCCGAAAGCGGCAGGCACCTCCGCTTCCAGCCGCGGCGGCACCTCGTAGATCCAGGCATACTCCACGCCGTGGATCTGCACCGTGTGCGCGGGGATGACCTGCCGGTAGAACTGGTCAAACGGTGGAGAAGGCGGTCCCTCCTGCACCGAGCGCACATAGACGACGATATAACCCGCGTCCTGCAGCGGGTCCGGGCCACGGGCAGGCGATGCCTGCGCCCCCTCTTTCATGTAGGGATTCAGCACCTCAACCATCCGGCTGATCGTCGCCACCCCGGTGATATCCGGCTGTGCATTCAGCCAGTCGGCCACCAGGTTAAAGCCCTCGCCCCAGCCAATCTGGAAGGCATACGCACCCGCCTTTGCGCCGCCAAGCGCCTGGTTAAAATAGGTCATGCTGTAGGGATGCCACCAGAAGGCATTGATCACCGCCACCAGCGTGACGCCACTCAGCAGCAGTGCCGTGGTCCGTTGCGCCAGCACCGCGCCTGCCCGCAGTATGCGCCGCAGCAGCCCGCCCGTCGCCAGCGCGCCCCAGACCAGCCCGGCCGCCGCCAGAATGTCAACCGGGGGCCAGGCCGGGATCAGGTAGCGGTTAAAGCGTTTGGGAAAAAAGCTCATCGCCAGCACAAACAGCACAAAGAAGCAGGCCAGCACCGCCAGATCGCGCCGGGCCGGAACCAGCGCCGGGAAGCGCCACCAGGCCAGCGGCAAGAGCAGCAGCCCCAGCATGGCCCAGGGCGTCAGGCGCATTGCCGTTGACACCAGGTAGAAGGTCCAGCCGGGCGCTTCGTTCGCCTCCCCCAGGTAGAAATTCCCCAACTGGTGCGGCTGCGAGCCCTCCACTACCACCCCAACCCGCAACTGCTCGATCACC
>CAKZQX010000948.1 GCA_937141995.1 uncultured Chloroflexaceae bacterium
AATCGTGCCGACATTCAAATGCGGCTTCGTGCGCTCGAACTTTTGCTTTGCCATAAATTCGCAACTCCTTGGTTATGAGGCTGAGGCAGAGAAACCTTACCCCTTCCTCATACATTGCAACAGAATGTTCGCTGCAATGCCGATCCTACATTGGAGCCCACGACGGGACTTGAACCCGTGACCTTTGCCTTACCAAGGCAATGCTCTACCTACTGAGCTACGTGGGCACACGAGAATAATCTAATGACTATAATATTCAGAACACCAATCGTCGATTATTTTCTTTAACTTTAGCATTACTAAACATCACCGTCAGTGTACCATGCAAACTCTTACTCTTGTAAATACCACTCTTCTTAGCTGGCCGAACACAGACTGAACGAAGCTGTTCTTGCGATAACCCTAGTTGATTCACCCACCACTGCTTGACCAACTCAACATCACAGTCATCGAAAATATTCAAGTCTAACTTCAAATCTTTTTTTAACACACCGCAAAAACACTCCAAAAACACCATAAACGTCCGATGAACCCCTGGGTTCGTATTGACTATAGCAACATGCCATTTTGTTTTCCTGGCCCCTTCACCCATATACAACCCGATACCCACACCAAACAACTTCCATTCCTCAGACGTTTCGGGCATACATATCTTGAAGGGATCGCCATCCGGATTGCGATAGACATAGGTTGCCTCGCTCCAGGTACGCCGCTCAAAACCATACTGCTGCATCCAGTAGACAACCTTGTTTACGCTACAACCGAAATGGTGCGCAATCTGTTGCATTGACAACTTCCGCGCATAATATAACTGTTCAAGTTCATCACGCGCAAGCGGACATCCACGCATAGCTACATTTAATATGCTCCCGAGAGATAAACACTACGGGAGCATAGCAGTGAAGATATAAAATATGGTGGGCCGGGCAGGATTCGAACCTGCGAAGGCGTAAGCCAGCAGATTTACAGTCTGCCCCGGTTGGCCACTTCGGTACCGACCCACAGAGACTGGCCTGGAGCCGACGCAGGGAATCGAACCCTGAACCTACGGTTTACAAAACCGTTGCTCTGCCAATTGAGCTACGTCGGCTCGCATTGCAAAAAGACCGACAAAATTCGTCAGCGCGGGTATTCTATCACACTTGTGCTATCCTTGCAAATGGAGATTGTCCGAAACAGCCGTTAGAACAACCGCCCCTGCGAGGGATCGCCCGCGATGCCACGCGGGGGCGTACCGTGTGAAGCCAGGTTGTGCGCGGCGCGGGTGGTTTCGGGCAGCCGATACTTTGTGACGCAGTTCATTACCAAGGTGACGGCGCTCGCCATACTCACCCGATGCCCCGGCGAGACATAGACCGGTTTCGTGCCGGAGCGCGTCCGCAGCACAATGCCGATCTGCTCGTCACCGTCAAGCAGCGGTACACCTGCGCCCCGTTCCTCCGGCAGCATCCCATGTTGTCCCGTTAGTCGGGATTTCGCGCAGCCAATCGCCGGGAGGCCGGCTTCCAATCCAAGGGGGCAGGCAATACCAAAGCGACGCGGATGGGCGATCCCCTGTCCATCACAGATCACCAGATCGGGCTGCCGGCGCAACTGCCCCAACCCCTCCAGGATGACCGGCGTTTCGCGGAACGAGAGCAGGCCGGGAATGTAGGGAAAGGTGACCGGCAACCGGGCCGTGACATAGTCCAGCGGTTGCAACTCCGGGTACGCGAGCACTACCACCGCCGCGCGCGCGATCGTGTTATTCTCCTCAAAGCCGACATCGACTCCGGCCACAGTGCGGATCGCATCAAAATCATCGGTCAGGATTACCTGGTCGCGTAACTGCTGCTGCAGGGCAATAGCTTCGTCTGGTGTTGTAGGCCAATTCATATGTAGTTAATGGTTAATGGTTAACGGTTACAGGTAAAGATCTTTTGGTTTTGAAAACCAGTACGCCATCACGATAAAGTCATCCTGGTTCCAGAACGCATTGCGCATTCCTCGGTGTCCTCGATGTGCTCTGTGGCAAACAGGCGGGCTAACCTTTACTCTGCCACTCATTGAACAACCGCCGCAACTCGCCGGCAGGATTGTCCTGGTAGCGCTCAGGATCAACAGCGAGGGTTGGCATTGTCCCCGGCTTCCGGTTCAGCGGCATCCAGGTATGGTCGGCCTGACTGAGGCGCTTGCTGATTGAGCGAAACGTTGCCGCAGCGGGTTTCTCCCGACCGTCGGCCCGAACAATGCCCAGCGTGCGCGCCTGGATAGCCCGGTCATAGGGCGCAGTTTGCCAGAGCGTTTCCGGGACATCGGCGTAGGCGGCCAGCCACACGCCCGTCGCGCCCGCGCGGTGCAGCGTCTCAACCGCCGTTTCGACAAAGGCGGCCTGCTGCTCCTCATCCGCCAGGTAGATGCGCCGGGTGGAACCAGGCCGGCTGTCCCTAATCCAGCCGGGCCGATTGTCAGGACTTGTTGCCAACCCCAGGTCAGCCACGACCACCGCCTGCCCCGCCCGGGTTGTCGTCAACGCATGCAGGAAGGTGACATACGCTACCTGCCAGGGTTCCTCCACGGGGAGCGGGTCATACGGTCGGGTATGCAGGCCCACCTGATCGCAGAGT
>CAKZQX010000949.1 GCA_937141995.1 uncultured Chloroflexaceae bacterium
GGAGTTGCTCCGGAGGTGGAACCGATTGCTGTGCCAGGTAGGCAACCAGATCAACGATATGTTCCTCATAGAGATCATGATAACCCCACAGGTCGTGTAGCCGCTGACCAAGAATCCAGGCTACGGGATCGACGGTCTTGCCGGGCGGCGGTGGCGTGAGGCTTGCCGGATCAAGGGCAGCGATCAGCGCAGGCGTGAACAGCGGTGGAGGAGTTTCTCCAAAAATGGTCGCAAACTCCTGTGATGGGTCAACTACCTGCCAGCACACCACATGCTCAGGATAGCTGCGCAGATCGCTGAACCAGTGCAGTAGCGTCGGGTGCGTCACTACCACCGTGATTGACTGGTGCTGATCAATGGCTTGCCGAACACGCATCCGCACCGGCACATAATCGGCAATGGTTGCCGCATGCAGGGCGTCATCAGGCGGAGCGCCGTACCGATGGGGGTCTTCCAAAATGGTAATCATGCATGAAATGCCTTGTCGAACATCTTGATCAGCCAGCGCTGTTCGTCGGGTGTCAATTCCGCCATCTGGCGCGTCAATGTTTCCCAGAGTTCCTGCGCACGTGGTGTGGCATCACGGACCTGCCCCCGGGTTTCAATCTCTGCGACCGCTATCCGTAGTGCAGCTACATAGTCGTTCCGGGTCTGCCACGTTTCCCATTGCCCATAGGGAGTCTGCACTTCGCATAGGCGTTGTGGCAACCGCTCCAGGAACAGCAGCGCGGAATCACCATTGGTTGATTGGAGGATCTGAAACAGCGCGGCAGCGTTCGGTGATAACTGCTCGCCCGGTAGCAACACATGGGCCTCCCGCCAGGTATGCAGACGGGACAAGAGCGTGCCGGGAGGTAGATTGGGCTGGTCTACTCCGACAACCGCCCCGATGGCGGTATACACCTGCTGCGTTAGCACGGTATTGAGCATAGCGAGTATCTGACAGACGTGTCTGAATTGCGTGATCAGGTAGGCGGCATCCGTTGCATCCCACTGTGGGCTCTGTTTGGAGATGCCCAGGCTAGACGGCAACGTCGTGAGCAGCAGGAACGTTCCTTGCACTGCCATACCTGCTGTATGCTCAATCAGCAGTTTGACCGCCGCCAGAATTGTCGTTTCCACATCTGGAAACAGATCACGAAGTTCATGCTCGCTCAGCGTAGTACAGAACGCAGGCAACTGCAACGCTTGTAGCCAGGCCGCAACTTGCTGACTGACACCCTGCACCAGGCGCGTCTGTTCGCGTGAGTCAACCGTGAGGGGTTGTCGCAATCCCTGTTCGACCAACCCGGTGAGCCACTGATATTCGGCCTCGGTCAGGGGGACATAGGCATTGATCTCGTGAACCGCTCGTTCGACTGCTGCGATATACTGTTCCAACCGAGCATAATTTGTCCACTGCTGATAGGGTTGATCAATGCCTGGTAGGGCACGGGGCAGATTTATCAGCAGCGTGGTTTCGAGCGCGTCGAGTCCGGAACCAATGTGATGCAGGACGACACCGGCCTCTGACGACAGATCATGCTCGTCAGGCATGGGATGCGTATCACGCCAGTGGGTCAGAATATCACTGAGGGCAGCCTGCGCCTCGGCAGTAGTCAACGTTGGGCTGTCACTACATACCATAGCCAGTCGGGTCAGAATCTGCTGCTGCATCAGGGTATCAATGTTCTCCGCACCACGCAGTGCCAGGTCAAAACGAGCGAGTGCGTCCTGAACCTCTTGCTTGCGCCAGTTCTGAACGCCGAACTGTCTTGCCAACCCCTCGGTAATGTCCTGTTCCCACTGCTGTGCCTGACGGTTGGTGCGCTGAAGTATGAAAGCAATATCCTGGCACCGCTCAGATGTAGCTGCCGGATAGAGTTGCTGCACCTGCTCCGCCGTCATCGTAGTGACACAGGCCGGCCAGAGACGACTCGCAGCCCACTCCGCCAGGTGTCTGGCGGCATCGGGTGCTTTGACCTGGATCACATCTCGGCCAAGCGCGGTCGTTGCCAACCCATTAAGCCAGACCTCTTCAGCAGGAGCCACCTGCTCCCAATGGCTATCGATTTCCTGTTTCGCACGCTCAATCACCTGGACAAGTTTATCAAGCCGGTCGCTGTGGGGCCAACGCTGATATTCTACATTGACTCCGATAATTACTTTGGCAAATTCGTCCAGTAGGGTGCTATCAATAGAGCCACTCGGGTCATTGGTCAGGCGAAAAAGGGTACGTGTAATAGTTTGCAATGGACCTGGCTGCACCACATCACGACTACGCCGCCACTGGTAAATGGTATGCCACGCTTCGTCAGGTTGAGATACCTGCTGCGCTACTCCAAAGACTGCGGCAACGTGTGTGGTGGCCTGGATTTTGAGCAGTTCCGGTAGTTGCTCCAGTATCCGGCACACTTCCGCAAACCGCGCCAACAGTTCATCAACGGTGGCATCGGTCCAGGTAGCATGATCGTCAGGGGCCTGCAGCAACGCAGGAATATCTTTGAGTACCTGGGATGCAAACGCATGTTTATCGCGGTGGGAGCGAAGGAGTAGCATGCCGGCCTGAATCGTTGCCGGATCAGTATCAGTAACAAACTGCTGCACCTGTTCCTCGGTCAGGTTTTCGGCAAACAGGGGCAGGCCAAGCCGTTTTGTCCATGTCTGTATCTGTTCAGCAACAGTTGCACGCAGCGTTGTACTCCAACTTACGTTGTAGTCGAGTTTCTTGTTAAGTCCATGCTCGACCATACCGCGTAGCCAGCGTGTCTCGGCATCAGCGAGTGGTTGATAGCGGATGGTATAGTTTTTGGGCTGTTCCAGCATACGTCTGAGCAACTTCACATCGACAGGCAATGATTGCTGGTTGCTGCCGATACTGGTAACTACTTCCACCGACTCTGCATAGCGCACCAGAAAGGCTGCTGTGTAGACAATCAGAAGTGAATCGTACAAGCCGTAGGGTGGATCGCGGAGCAATGTCGCCAATTTGGCCCATGATTTTCCGGCAGACAGGTGGTCATGGAAAAGCTGCCAGATCTTCTTGCTTTCATGATATGTTCCATCCGGGTCTGTCAGGGTGTACTCGTCAAACCCGCCCGCTGTGCCTTGCGACGTGAGTAAGCCCAGATCGGCGATACCCTTGCTCAGGATCGTACCGACCGCGCCGGCACCTTTCCCGATTTGCACTGTTCCTTTGAGCAACTCGGTGATGGCTTTTTCCAGGCTGTTGGAAATACCATCTGCTTTGAAGTGCTGGCTGAGTGTCTGGCGGGGAGTGTACGGAAAGCGCTTCTCCATGAGCATATCAGCCAGTTGTACCAGATGTGGGCTACTGGCGATCCCGGAACGCGGCCCCCCAGTGACAAACCACTCCCA
>CAKZQX010000950.1 GCA_937141995.1 uncultured Chloroflexaceae bacterium
GCTTATGATGCCCCCCCCGCTCAACCGCCCCACTGACCATTGATTTGGCCTTCTGCGTGGCCGCTTCCCGATCATTGGTCGTCCACGAGTCGAGTTCACGGATGTTCGCCATCTCAAACATGAAGCGGTTGAGGCCGGAGCGCTCACACGCGCCCTGGAAGGTCTTCTCATGCATGTGCGGAGAACAGGCCGCCACCACCACGCGTGTCAGCCCCTGGTCCTTGATATCCTGCTCAACCAGCTCCTGTCCCAGGCTGGAGCACATAAACTTGTAGTCGCGGGCCACCGTGACGTGCGGCTGTCCGGCGGCCCACTCGGCCACATCCTGGACGGCGATGGTCTTGGCGATATTTGACCCGCAGTGGCAGACATACACGCCGACCTTCTCGTCCGCTTCCGGCTGCGAATGTTGCTTCGTCATGGCTACACCTCCCCCGCCATGCGTGGCATTGGCAGCGCTTTCTTATCGCGCTTCGTCCGGCCCGCTGCCGCTTCACCTACCTGCCCGACCTTCGCCAGCGCCGGACGCGCATCGATAAACTCTTTGCCGATACCTAACTCCTCCGGCGCCAACCCGAAGGCCAGCCCCATCAACTGGGTAAAGTAGAGAATGGGAATCTGGTAATCGGTGCCGAAGTGACGATTGACACTCTCCTGATAGGCATCCAGGTTAAGCTGGCACATCGGGCAGATGGTGACAATGACATCGGCGGCATAGTCATGCGCATTCTTGAGCAGGCGGCGGATCAACTCCAGCGCCACACTCTGGCTGATCTGGGTCATGTGACCGCCACAGCAGTGCGCCTTCAACGGGAAATCGACCACCTGCGCGCCCATCACCTGCATCAGCTTATCCATCGAGGTCGGATACTCATGATCATCGAAATGATCATGGAAGCCGGGGCGCACCGCCACACAGCCATAGTAGGGCGCAACCCGCAGGCCGGTGAGCGCGCTGGAGACATGTTCCTTCACCTTGTCAAACCCGATATCGTTGACAATCACATCAAGCAGATGGCGCGTGCGGATGCTACCGGGAGTATAGTTTAGCCCACCCGCCGCCAGCGCGGTATTGACCTTCGCGGCCAGTTCGGGCGAGTCATCCATATACTTATCGGCCTTACTCAGATTGAGATAGCAGGCGCTACATGGCGCAACCAGTTGATTGCCCCCCTTACCGTTCTGCTGAGCAGCCAGCGCCAGGTTACGGCTAATCAACGCATAGGCGGGTAACAACTCCACAGCGATATACTCAATTGCGCCACAGCAATTCCAATCTTCCAGTTCAACCAGTTCAATCCCCAGCGGCGCGGCCACCGCCAGCGCCGACTGATGGTAGGCACCGGCCTGACGTTCCAGAGAGCAACCGGGATAGTAGCTATATTTCATGCCGCACCTCGCAGTTCTTTCGCTTTGGCGAGAATCGCCTGCAACTGACCGATCCCTTTAATGCGCTTGGGCGTCAAATCCAACCGTTTTCTGCGCCACATGCCCCAACCCAGCGGCACCATCTTGACCGCGTCCACCGGATGGTGCAGCAGATGATGGCGGGTGGCAAGGCCGAGTTCAAAGCTGCGACCATAGCTCTCGACATACTCGATAAAGGTTCCGGCAAAATCCGAGGCTTCGGGCGCGCCGGTTTTGTGATACAAACCCTCTTGAATCGACATGCGTTTCAGCGCATACATCAGGTCGGTGATATGAATCTCCTGGGGACAGCGCACCATACAGTAGTAGCAGGAGACGCAGTACCAGGGCGTATTACTGCGCAGAACGGTATCTTTCATCCCTGCCGCAATCAGGGCAAAGATCGCACGCGGGGTGTGATCCATATCGGCCCCCGAGGGGCACGATCCGCTACAGGTACCACACTGAAGGCAGAGATCCAGATGGGGATTACCCGGTGTCGCGGCAACAACTTCATCAAAAAACGTTTCGGAATGTGTGGTTGTGGCAGACGTAGCCATGCAGACCTCCTCCTCAAGCTCGTTGGGCACCGGCGCAGAACAGCAGTTAACCAGACCGCTGCCGGCAAGTACCATCGGGCTCAAATGACGTCGTGGTGGCATAGGACACGACGACAGTGAATAATACAGGCACAGAGCAGGGCAATAGACATGTTATAGCGTAGTGAAAACAGGACTTCCTGGCGCGCAATCCTTTCTAACAGTGGCGGCAACGCATCCATACTCCGGGCGAGCGGGCGCAACCTCCGACTGCACATGATGACAAAGCCTCGTTTTCCCTAATGAGGCTTACCGTTAGAGTAGAAAAGACAGGCAAGGTGTGAGATCTCGGACGGTTTTGGAGAGTTAAATTTACGTTACTTTAGCACGTTTTGCCGGCTCTTTGAAGAAAGGTTTGATAACCAAACGTCATGTTCCCTAAACTGCATTGCGAAGAAAGGTACAATGAATCACCAGTAGAACTATAAAGATAACAGTACAGACCAGCAACCGGAACCCAAAGCCGTAGATTATAGGGAATCAAGATCGTGAAAAGTACTTTTAGAAGAAATCCAGATCGAAAAAGCGGCATTGAGAAATAAAGAACAAAGAACAAAAAACAAATACATGAGAACCGAACACTGAAACCCAAGGATAAACCCATTCCTCGCTGCAGATACGACCGACGCGCGCACGTTGCTGTTGGGTTATACATTGTTTTCTAGCATATTTTCGGTAATATTGAGAAAAATATAACAGTTTTTTTGAGAAATATTGAACAAAGTGACGCCGATTCCAGCGAAAATATACGATCGGTAGGGGAATTATTGAGAAAAGTGTAACCCAGTAGTACAACGAGATTTCTTTCTCGTAACGCGTGGAACTGACACAACGTATGCGGTGGAGGATCAAACTGAGCGTTTCACCGGGTGAAAGCCCGATTCGCCTGCGGCAGCATGGTACGTTTGTTCCAAAAAGGATGTCCTATGTCCTGTTCCGCCCGGCCGGAGGCACGATCCCCTGCCAAACGCGAGATCGTCTGCTCCATGGCAGCAGTGGTCGTTTCGCGGTGTTCGCGCATGTCGTAGTGTTCGTGGTCCAAACGCCCACCGCGTAACTTCTGTTACTGACACGACTTATGCGGTGGGCGTTCAAATCAGGCATTTGTCTGTATGAATGGCCCGATTCGCCTGCGGCAGCATGGGACTCTTTTGTCTTTTTCACAAAGAATTTTCACTTCGTGAAAA
>CAKZQX010000951.1 GCA_937141995.1 uncultured Chloroflexaceae bacterium
GGGCGTTCATCTGACCAGACATAGAAGTTGCGATACTTTGAATTTCTGTCCCGCCGTGCCTGCTGAAACCAGGGGTGCTGATTAGACGTATGATTGACCACCAGATCAACTATAACCTTGATTCCCCGCCCGCGTGCCTGGCGTGAAAACTCTACAAAATCGCCGAGCGTCCCCAGACGATGATCAACGTTGTAGTAATCAATGACATCATAACCATTGTCCCGGTTGGGTGTGGGGTAAAACGGCAGCAACCAGATACAGTTGATACCAATTCCATTCAGATAGTCCAGGCGTTGCGTCAGTCCCGAAAAATCACCGATACCATCACCATTTGCATCCATAAATGTCTCAACATCGAGACAGTAGACGATGGCATTTTTGTACCAGAGGTCAACCATGAGGTCGATCATAGCAGTATTCTCACTTTAATGTTTTTGTATAACCCGGTGTTATCGATCACCGAACGTGTCGTCTTCCTTTTATTGCCCCGGCCGGCCGAACCGTCCCCAGGCATATCCAACCAGGAACGCCATGCCCGTCATGGGGCGGAACAGCGACAGTAACTCTGCCCCGAATGTTCCAATCATAAATCCCGCACCCGTTGCAATGCCCACCATCGTCCAGGGCCGCTCGCTGGTCATTTGCCGGATGTCGAGCGCCTGTTTCACCTCGTCCGTGCGCTGCTGCACCCGCGACTCGAGCTCCTCAACTTTGTCGGTCATCGCCGCGCGTGTGGCATCAATTTCCTGCCGAATGGCCCGCGTTTCTGAATCCATAATGTGTTCCTCTCATAGAAATAGGGCATAATCGTAGCTACTGCTGCTTCTACCGGCATGCAGAAAGGATTGCGTACTGGTTTGTATATATCTGCCGCATCTGGTTTCGTTTTGTTTGCAAGTAACGTGCCACGGCGCAATAGAGAACGAATAACATAGAACTGAAAACACAGCACGCCGGCACATATCCACTGAACAACATGTTTTTCTTTATCCGGGATTCTTTCTGTAGCATAAATGTTTTCCATGGTACAATCATAGCAACCGAGGCGCGCGGACATAACTGTAATGCCGCAGAGCAGGAAGAGGGAACCTATGCCATCGACCACACCGCCAGTTGAGCCGGTCAATCGGACGGTGAATGATCAGCCCTGGCCGGAGATTGAACTCCCACCCACCCAGGACGAACTGCCCTATGACGATGGAGACAAGATGGAATCACCATGGCATGCCGACAATGCAACGCTGATCAAGGCCAGTTATATTGCATTCCGGGGCGGCTATCTTACCGACTTTTATGTTGGCGCGAATATGTTTGTCTACTTCAGCATGCAGCAGGCGCGTAACCAGGACTACCGTGGGCCGGATGTCTTTATTGTCAAGAATGTAGACGGCAAACGGGAACGGCTCTCCTGGGTGGTCTGGGATGAGGATGGGCGCTACCCGGACGTGATTTTTGAACTGCTCTCACCCAGCACGCAGCAGATCGATCTCGATGAGAAGAAACAGCTTTATGCAACAACGTTCCGCACCGGCGAATACTTCTGTATTGCGCCACAGGTGGAACGGCTCATCGGCTGGCGCTTTGAGCGGCGAACTTACGTTCCCATTGAGCCGGATACACGCGGCCGGCTCTGGAGTGAGGAACTGGGCCTCTGGCTGGGGCCGTGGCGGGGGACATTTATGGGACGGGAAGATACCTGGCTGCGCTTCTACCATAGCGATGGCTCCCTGGTGCTGCTCCCCGATGAAGCCGAGCGCCGGCGCGCCGAGAATGAACAGCAACGCGCCGAAGCCGAACGCCGGCGCGCCGAAGCCGAGCACCGGCGGGCCAATGATCTGGCGGCACGCATGGCGGAAATGGAAGCGGAACTCAAGCGCTTGCGGGGTGAGGAGACGTAAAACCAGTATCGTTTACAAGAACTGGCGCAAAGACGCAAAAATCGCGGGAAAACATGTCCATTTTGTGTCCTTGCGCCTTTGCGCGAGCCAGAGCGTTGCGCCTAAATCACAATCTCGATCTTCTGTCCAAAGGCTTTTTCAAACAGGCGTGTGCGCCGGTTCGCATCCCACACCTCAACCGTTGCATCGCCCACCGCCCGCACATGCACCCGGATGCCGTCCTCGCCGATTTCGACCTGCAGGCTCTGGACAACCTGGCTTTTGCTACGCTCCAGGTATTCCGAGATACGCAGCAGCGCGCTCAGACGAGCCAGGCGCTCTGCGTCATCATCCGCCAGGATCATGCGATACTCATCCACATCAACCGAGCCCTTGCGGTGGTAGCGGGTCAGCAGCGCCAGCAAGACGACTTCACGGTGGGTAAAACCCTGCAACGACGAGTTGAAGATCAGGTAGGCCGAGTGCTTATGATGATCATAATAGCCCACCTCGACCCCAATATCATGAAGCAGCGCTCCATAGGAGAGCAGTTCACGCTCCCAGCGACCATAGCCGTGCAGCGGTTCGAGTTGATCAAAGAGGGACAGGCTAAGTTCGCGCACCTTGGCCGCATGGATCGCCTCATAGTTGTGGATCTTGGCAAGATTCTGGATGCTGAACCCGCGTTTGTCGTCAAAAAGCGGCACCTGCTGGCCCTGGAGGAAGTAGTCATAAAAGAGCCCTTCGCGCAACCCCTGCCCACTCACCAGCAACTCTTCAAAGCCACCCTGCTGCATCAATTGGAACAAGATCACCGCCCCCGCCACGATCACATCGGCGCGGTCCCGGCTAAGTCCCGGAATAGCCTCACGGTCCTTGAGGCTGCTGCGCCGCAGCATATCCACGATCTCTTCGAGCGCCTGGCGTTTGAGCACATAGCCATGCAGCCGGTCAAGCGGATACTTACGGCGCTTCTGATCGATCCGCGCCAGATTACGCACCGTCCCTCCCAGTCCAGCCATGGTCGGGCCTGTCTCCGACTTGAGCCAGTCAAGTTCCTTAAAGGCTTCAACCGCGCCCTCTTCCAGCGCACGAAACTCCTTTTTGCTGATCGGGTCCGACTTGATATAGCGCTCCGTAAAGCGTACAACGCCCACCTGCTGCGAAAACGTGGTACTGAAGGCACGCCCGCGCACAGCCGTCACCTCGGTGCTGCCGCCGCCAATATCAACGACGATGCCATCAGTGAACGGAAGTGAGTTAATGGCTCCCAGGTAGCCATAGTAGGCTTCCTCATCACCGCTCAACACGCGCAG
>CAKZQX010000952.1 GCA_937141995.1 uncultured Chloroflexaceae bacterium
GTGCATCACATTGGCAAGCACATAGCGCGGGTCGCCGGCAAAACGCTTGCCGTCGGGCGTATACACATCGCAAATCATGCGGGCCGTGGCTACACCATGCTCATTCCAGGGGATGTGAGCATAGGTTGTCAGATCCGGCACCAGATACATATCGCTCTCGACAATCCGCACAAACCCTTCGATGGAAGAACCATCAAACCAGATGCCATAGTCGAGCGCTTCTTCCAGTTTATCAACAGGAATGGTGACACTCTTCACCATGCCCAGAATATCGGTGAATTGCAGATTGATAAATTCTATCTTCTGCTGCGCAATTGCTTCCTTGATCTCAACTCGTAAGTCTTGGCTCACACCTTACCTCCTACCTGTTGCTCCTGATTGGTCACTATTGCTGGCTGCCAGTTATGGGTTGTGTACCCGGTGTGCTGAGTGTACGAGTACCATCGGCACCTCGGGGTAGCGTGGCAGAGGCCGGTACGCGAACATTGTGCAACTCCTATGTCAGCCCTAATCCAGTTCGAGAATTGCCGGACGTTCCAGCGTCAATTCCCCCACCTGCACGGTCTGTCGGGGCCAGCGCGCGGTCGCGGTTACTACCTCAACGCCTTGCGCCTGCACCAGTACCGTATCCTCGCTCTTCACCCCGGCAATCGAGGGGTTCCAGGCAAATCCCTGTCCCGCATGCACAACTTCGGTTGCGGCCGGTGTGGCGAACCACTCGCGCCCCTCATAACCGACGGCTCCGCCCTGGTGATGCTGTTGCCACTCATCGGGAAACCCGGCATTTGCATAGGCCGCCTGCAACCGGGCAAAAATGTCGCCCGCAGTCGCGCCGGGACGAGTGGCGGCAATAACCGCCGCGTCAACCTGGGCACATGCAGCGGCGCGCCGGCGCAGATCCGTCGGTATTGGCCCAAAGTGAACCAGCCGGGTAACACTCGCTATCAATCCCCAGCGCCGCGCACTCAACACCAGCATAGCATATCGGTCCAGCGGTTTGCCCGTTGGAATCGGGTGACGAAAGCGCTGAATCCGTTCATCGGTGGCAATAAGCAACACTACTGGGGTGATATCGCGCAGAAAACACTCCTCGGACAGGAGACCGGCAATCGCATATTCATGCATACCGGGAGCGATCTCGCCGGCGGCGGTATCAATGGCGGCACCGGCGCGCGCCCCCAGATCGCGCAGGCGGCGCTGCTCTTCAGGCGTAAGCTGGTAGCGCAACGCGGCAATCGGACCATCCAGGCGTTGAGTTCCCACCTCCGGTACATCACTACCGACCGGGCCACCATCGGTCAGTTCGGCCACCAGCGCGGCCCGGCGGCCCGCGTCATACCAGGGAAATATTACCGGTTCAAAGGGGAGACCGTGCAGTTCCTCGGCCAGCAGGCGTGGCATCTCAATCGCATTTGCCAGCACATAATCACCCTGCGCCGTGTAGAGGACGGCCGCAACGGCCGCTTCGCTGTTCAGCGCCACATGGGCCTCCCCACCGGCCAGTGCCCAACTGACGCTGCTATTGCGCCCCAGGAGTACCCCTGCCAGGTGATACTCTTCCATCAACGCTGCGATGCGCTGTCGTTTGACGCCAACCTCGGCCTCAAGACTCATGTCCTACTCCTTTGTTGCGCAAATTCCCGGTTTCGCGTAGTTTATATATATCCAGGCATGCTACCATTATAGCGCTATAGCGCAGATATGGCACGAAATCTTAGACCAAAGAATGAACCATAAGTCCTCATCGTATGGTATGCTTTAGTATGTGTCCATAGGAACTTCAGGAAGAGCGCATGGTAAGCACCCTGCTTCTAAGCGTCGTATTATTCACTTAACAGACAGGGCTGCACGAATGACCGCACAAACACGTATCCTCGTAGCTGATGACGACCCTGTGCTATGTATGCTCTTGCAAGAGACCTTACGCAGCGCGGGGTTCGATGTCCTGATCGCGTATAATGGCGATGAGCTTGTCCGTATGGCACAAGAACATGCGCCGGCTTTGCTGCTGATTGACCTGATGATGCCGGTTATGGATGGATATGAGGCGATCCGCCAGCTTCGCAACGACACGCGAACCGCCCATCTCCCCATGATTATCCTGACGGCACGCAGTGCGTCCGCCGATGTGGTCACCGGCTTTGAAACCGGTGCTGATGACTATATCGTTAAGCCATATGACATTGATGTCCTGCTCGCCCGTATCCGGAGCCATCTGCGCCGGGCCGCCCAGCGTCCGGTCCACAACCCGCTCACGGGGTTGCCGGGCAATATTCTGCTGCAAGCGGAACTGGAGCATCGGCTCAGTTCTCACCAGAGCTTCGCGCTCCTCTATGTCGATCTGGATAATTTTAAAGCCTTTAACGATGCGTACGGCTTCGCCCGTGGCGACCGCGCAATACATCTCCTTGCAGATGTGCTGACCGAGATTGCGCCAACTGCCGATTTCCTGGGACATATTGGCGGTGATGATTTTGCTATCATTCATACCGAGCCCAATGTCGAATCATTATGTCAGAATCTGGTGAACACCTTCGATGAGCGTGTCAGTTCTCTGTACGATACCGCCGACCTGCAGCGCGGCTACCTCAAAGGCATTGATCGCCAGGGTATGCCCCGGAAATTCGGGCTCCTGAGTGTGTCTATTGCAGTTGTCAATACCTTCTGGCGTAATTTTACCAACGTTGAGGAGATCAGCAAAGTCGCCGCGGAGTTGAAAAATCAGGCCAAGTTGCTCCCCGGCAGTAGCTATGTAATTGATCGCCGCCGCAAACAGCGCGAAGTGCCGGTGGGTGAACGGCGGGGACAACCCCTCCTCAATGCGCTGATTCTCTGTGACGACCCGACCCTGTCGCAATCGCTCGACTACATGCTCCGGTTACAGGGCTATCGCGCACTGCTTGCCGCCGATACGGTTGCGGCGCACACCCTGCTGGCTCGCACGCCCGATGTTGCGCTGTTGATTGCCGAGATCGCGTCGGAAGAGACGCTGCAAGAAATCCGGCAGCAGTTTGAGACACCGCCGCCACTGTTGGCTCTGACCAGCGATACCGCCTCGACTGAAACGGCCATGAAAGTGGGGGCCTATGCTAACATTACCCGCACTGCCAGTATTTCGCAGGTGATCGATCAGATCATGTTCCATCTGATACATTTGCAGGAAGACTCATCCGCGTGACCCTCCGGGATATCACCGGGTGCTCAGGTTGACACTACAATAAAGACCATGCTACTATAGAACCGCTACAAGGCGGCACGTTCAAGGCAATCCATTGTTCAAAATCTTCTTAAACCAATTGCCTGCAGCGAATATTTTTAAACAAAGATGATTACATTCACTCAGGGCAAAAGCGGCATGTTACTCGCGTGCAGCAGCCTGCGAGTAGCCTGAGCGAGCTATGGTACAGCATAGCATACCTTACCATATTCAGGAAGAGCGAGCGTGGACCGGGCCGTCCACGCTCTTTTGAATTGTCGGAATTATGGAGAGCCGGAATGGACCTAAACGAACTACTGACGCGCGGCGTTGCCGAAGTTATTGTTGAAGCAGAACTTAAAAAACTACTGGCGAGTGGGCGCAAATTGCGCCTCAAACAGGGCTTCGATCCCAGTCGTCCCCATATGCATATCGGGCACGCGGTCGGGTTGCGCAAACTACGTAAGTTTCAGGAGCTTGGGCATCAAGTTGTGCTGATCGTCGGCGACTGGACCGCGCAGATTGGTGACCCCAGCGGACGGGATGCAACGCGCCCCCGTCTTACGGCCGAAATCGTTCAGGAGAATGCCCGTACCTACATGGAGCAGTTCTTCCGTGTGGTTGATCGGGCGCAGACTGAGGTGCGCTGGCAGAGCGAGTGGTTCGGGACGTTCAAGTTGGAAAATGCACTTGATCTTGCCGGGCGATTCACCATGGCGCAGATGTTGGCCCACGAAACGTTTCGCAAGCGCTACGAAGCCGGTGCGCCGCTGACCATTCTGGAGTTGATGTACCCAATGCTCCAGGGATATGACTCCGTCGCCATACATTCAGATGTCGAGTTTGGCGGCACTGACCAGAAGTTTAATAATCTGGCCGGGCGCGAGTTGATGACCCAGATGGGGATGGAGCCGCAGCATGTGTTGCTGGTGCCGCTCATTCCCGGCACCGATGGGCGCAAGATGGGCAAAACCTTTGACAACACGGTGGACGTTACCCTTACACCGGCCGATATGTATGGCAAAATAATGTCAATGAGCGACGCGGTGATGCCGCTCTACTACGAGATTCTCACCGATGTCCCGCTCAGCGAATTGGATGAGATCCGGCAGTCGCGGGACAGTGGAACGGTGAACCCGCGCGACCTGAAGATGCGCCTGGCCCGTGATATTGTCAGCCAGTTTCACAGCGCCGCCGATGCCACTGTTGCCGAGGAGGCGTTTATTCGCCAGTTTCGGGAGCGCGAAATTCCGGAGGATATTCCGGTGCATACCCTGAATGCGCCAATGACCATTGTTGATCTGTTGGCCGACAGCGGATTGGCTGCCAGCAAGAGCGAGGCCCGCCGTCTCATCAATGGTGGCGGTGTGCGTGTCGATGGCACAAAGGTTGAACAGTACGAGTTGACACTGGAGCCGGGCGCAGACGTTGTTGTGCAGGTAGGTAAGCGCAAATTCCTACGCGTGCAGTAGGCAAAGAGAAACGACCAGCAGCCGATACGGCTGCTGGTCGTTCTTTTTTGATGCTCGTGCTGTTATCACGCCGCCGGCAGCACAAAGCTGAATGTGCTCCCGACCTTCAACTCGCTCTCAACCCAGATATCCCCACCCAGCAACTCAATCAGCGGTTTGACCAGCGAGAGTCCCAGGCCGGTACCACCGGCCTCGATTTTCAGCGGATTCTCGGTGCGGTAAAAGCGCTCAAAGACGCGGCCCAGATCATCGGGGGCAATCCCAACGCCGGTATCCCGGACGTTAACCTGAACATAGCGCCGGCTTGATAGAATGTTATCGCGTATCGTCTGGGGGAGTTCATCCAGTATTGCCTCATGCGCCTCGATCTCCACTTTGCCACCGTGCGGCGTATACTTCACCGCATTCGCGAGAATATTGTATAGTACCTGATGCAGACGACTGGAGTCGGCGCGCACCAGCAATAACCCCGGCGGGATATGCACCGTGAGCGCATGTTCCCGATCCCGAACAAGCGGTTGGATATCGGCGATAACTCCACTCAATGTTTCCGCCAGATGAAGTGGTCGCAATTCCAGGTCAATGCTACCTGTTTCAATTTTGGTAATATCAAGCACATCATTGATGATATTAATCATGCGCTCGGCGTTAGTCTGGATCGTATTCAGCAGTTCGCGCTGCGTATCATTGATTTCACCCAGGCTGCCCATTCCGAGCAGTTGCGTAAAGCCTTTAATCGCCGTCATTGGTGTCCGCAGTTCGTGAGACATGGTGCCGATGAATTCGGTCTTCAGGCGATCCGACTCGACCTCGCGGGTAATATCGCGTAGCAGGAGCAGCGCTCCCATCAACTCTCCGTCTTCTTCGCGCAACACCGGGTTAAGCGCCAGACTGACCACCCGTAACCCAATCTGAGTCATAGTTTGAAACACTCGTGGCGTACCAGTACTGTCCAGCGGGTAGGCCAGCAGTTCGCTCAAAGGCATCTCTTCATCAACCCGATCCTGGAGATAGCGTGGCAGCAGGTCATGCAGGTTCCAGAGCACCAGCTCTTCAATATCCCGTTGCAGAATACGTCCGGCGGCAGCATTCGTTGACAGTACCCGACCATCCATATCGCACACCAGCACGCCATCCGAGAGACTCTGCAGAATGGCGGCCAGTTTACTGGTTGTCTCCTGCTGCGTCCGGAGCAGTTCGCCCCGTCGCTCGGTTTCGCTCACAATGGTGTTGTAGAGATTGGCGTTATGCAATCCGACGGCAATCCCGCCGGCGCTGGCCGTCAGCAACCGCAAATGATCCTCGTTAAAGAACCCGGCTTGCTTATGTGACAGCGTCAGAACCCCGACAACCTCATTCTGGGCCATCAGTGGAACCACTACCATGGAACCCTCGCGTTTACGCCGGTTATCTCCAAGCGGTAGCGCTACCCAGCGCGGATCTTTACTCACATCGGCAATTAATGCCGGCTGCTTGTATTGCGCCACCCAGCCCGCAATCCCTACACCAATGGGAAAGCGTGTAAAGGTACTCTCAGAGTGTCCCAGGCTGGCCCGGCTAACTAGATGCTCCGTATCCGGCTCGATCAGCATAACCGACCCATACTCCGCCTGCGTAATTCGCGCCAGCGCAACCAGCGAGGCATTGAGCAACCCATCAAGATCCAGCGTACTGCTGACCTCCCGGGTGATATCGTACAGCGTGCTGAGGCGGTCCTTCTCGGCGAGCAGTTCATGGGTACGCCGCGCAACCAGTTGCTCCAACTCATTGTTAAAGCGTCGAATACGATCATACAGGCGGGCATTTTCCAGGGCAATCGCTGCCTGCATCGCAATACCCCGCGCCAGATCCTGCTGCGAGCGGGAGAGTTGCGCCACCGGGTCAGGATCTTGCAGTACCACCACCCCGGTGGACCGCTCGTTGACCAGCAGTGGCAGAACCAGGATGCCACATCCCGCGCGGTACCAGTCACCCTGTTTCGCGGCATCCGGTGCCGGCTCACAAATAATCATAGCTTGCGAGTGTGAATGGAAGATGAGATCATCGTGCGACTCGACCAGGCGCATCCCAACCTCCGGGTAGGGCTCTTCGCCCCAGGTTTGCGCCACATACAGCGCGGCATCATCAAGATATTCATCCGCATCAACATGGGGCAACCAGATGGTAATCTGCGCAACCCCCATAACTTCCAGCAGGCTACTCCCGACCATATCGAGCAAATCTTCGCTCTCCAGGCTGGCCGAAAAGCGCTGCAACACCCGGTTTAGTGCCGAGAGTTGCAACGCGCGGCGATCAGCTTCTTCGGTCGCAGATGCCAGGCTTTCGGCAATAAACTCGGCCTGGCTAATGCGGTCTTGAATGGTTGCCTCGGTGTAGGTTTCCCAGGAGCGTGCAATTGCATCGGTGGTATGCTCCAGAAGGGTGTCAAGTTCGCGCATCAACTCGAAGGTTTGCGCGGGATCATTCGCTTCCTGCTGCAAGATATCCCATGCTTGCCGGCGAAACTGAAATGTCACAGCCAGCAGATCCGGCAGGCTGACCTCATGCCATCCGTCGAGTTGGCTGATTGCATACAGGCGCGCACTCAATTCGATAAACTCGCCCCGTGCTGCGCGAATGAGACCTTCGTAGATCTGTTCAAGGACATCGGTTCTCGCCGCATCCTGGGGAGCGCTATCGTCGATAGTATCAATTGGAGCCGATACAGCGTGCCCATTCCCGTTCGTCCTGAGCTTTGCCATCGCATTAAGCGATGTTTCCCAGCATGGCAACAACCGTGGTTGTTGTTCAGTCAGCCAATGTGCTAAATCGGAATGCATAAGTGTTCACCCGGTGTTACACGCACGGACAGGGTCACGGCGTCTACAATCTCCGCACAACTGTTACCGAAAAGCGTGTGCTTTCACGAAAAGAGCAGCAAATAGAAGGCCGTTCATCGCTATCCTGTATCCCGCACGACAACGACTGTCGCGTCATCTACCGTTTTTCCGTATTGTTCAAGAATGGCATCCGCCATATCCTGGGGCGGCAGCGTAACATCAATCTTGCCGTCCAGATTAAACCGGCTTGATATACCATCACTATAAAGAACGAACGTATCACCAGAATTGTAGGAGTAGTGCAGCGGCAGCAGCGAAGGCAGACGGTATCCCAGGATTCCGTTCTTCGAAATTGGCTTGATGGCCTGCTGACTGTACACCTGAATACCAATGTTACCAACACCGACGTAATCGATCTGGCGTTTCTCCAGATCAAGCCGCAAAATGGCGATAACTGCGCCCCGTGTATGATGCAGCGCGCTGTGCGCGCGCCGGATCAGGTCGTTCAGTGAATAATCCGCCATGGTTCGCAACACTTCTGCCGCGCCCGCTGATGCCCGTGCCGCTTCCTGCCCCCCGCCCAGGCCATCAATGACCGATACCAGTAGCCCATGGCTGCCAATCTCTTCGACGACATACATATCACCACTGATGCTCTGGCCGCGCTTGGGTCGACAGACCGCTCCCCATACAATCCTACTCATAGGGATACCTCTCACGCCGGCGAGGCACCCATTTGATTGCACGGATCTGTGTGCCTACCCCAACGGTTGACTCGATGCTAAATTCATCCATCAAACGTTTCACCCCTGGCAATCCGGCACCGAGCGTATGAACCGTACTATAGCCATCGCTCAATGCCAGCGCAATATCCGCGATACCCGGACCCGTGTCCAGCGCTTCAACGGCAATGCCCTTCTGCTCGTGACGCGCAACCAGTTCCAGTCGTAATTCTCCGCCGCCGGCATGAACCAGCAGATTACGGGTTAACTCCAGTATCACAATTTCCAGCCGTGTTCGATCAATGTTGTTGAACCCGAGTGTGGTTGCCATTTCACGACCACGCCCGATGGCAACATACACATCCACCTCGCGGTGAATAGTGCAGGTGACGGGTTTCATACCATTATACTCCTGGGGCATTACCACCCGGTTAGCAGATGATGTTGTGTGGCACACCGGGCAACCTGCGGATTAACACCAACCCGGAGCGAACCTGGATTGTGGCACACGGGGAAAGCCACCTGGATGCCATTATAGCACGTCGTTCCAACCAGTAACATGGTGGACTGTCAGGAGAGATAGTACTTTGGGTGGATTGCGTAATGGCACTTATGGCACATGGGGGACATTCACTTTGTGAGTCCGTGATACGACGTACGTGGTGAGCGCTCAAACCGGGCGTTTCACCCGGTGAAGCGTCGCCCGGCCGGAGGCGACATGCGCTGCCAAGACAGTGACTATGTAACGCGTGTCAGTGATACAAGTTACGCGGTATAGTCTGTTCCCGTCCGGTACCCGACGTTCACGCCTGGCGGCGTGGCTGCTTCCAGGTTTCACTGTCGAGGATGATTGTCACGGGACCATCATTGACCAGCGCTACCTGCATCATCGCGCCAAAGATTCCCGTGGCAACCGGGATACCCAGATCACGCAGAGCATTCGCGTAGACCTCAACCAGCGGCGCAGCCATCTCGGGTGGCGCGGCTCCCACAAAACTCGGACGTCGCCCCTTCCGCACATCGGCAAACAGCGTAAATTGCGAGACAACCAGAACAGCCCCGCCGGTATCACGTACCGATCCATCGAAGCGGCCCTCAGCATCGGCAAAAATGCGCAGGTTGGCGGTTTTATCGGCCAGCAGGCCGGCTTCCGCGGCTGTATCCTCCGGCGCGACACCGAGCAGCACCAGCAGTCCCGCTCCAATCTGGCCGATCATCTGCCCCTCAACCGTGACAGATGCGGATGAGACGCGCTGAAGAATCGCGCGCATACTTCGCTCCTTGTAAAACGGCAGGAAATCTTACGCCGACTGGCTATCGGCAGCGGGTTGGGGTTCTTCGGACGGCGTCCCATTCTTCACCTGAGCAAAAACCATCCGCCCGGTCTGCGTCTGATGCAGCCGTGTCACCACCACCTCAACACTCTGCCCAATCAGGTGGCGCGCATCTTCGACAATAACCGGCGTACCATCGTCCAGATACCCAACACCCTGCCGTCGGGCATTCCCCTCATTGCGGATCAGCACATGCAAATGTTGATCCTGCACAACCGGCGGTCGTAGGGCTTCGCTCAGTTGGTTCAGGCTCAACACCTTCACGCCCTGCAACCCGGCAACCCGATTCAGATTAAAGTCATTGGTAATGATTGGGCAGTTACACTGACGCGCCAGTACAACCAGCATATCATCAACCCGGGTTGCGCCGCTGACCTCAATATTCACGACCTCAATCGGCAAAACTTCATTCTGATTCTGCTGCATCTGGCTGAGTAGCTCCAGGCCGCGCCGCCCTTTGCTGCGCCGCAGATCATCGCCCGAGTCTGCCAGGCTCTGGAGTTCCGCCAGCACAAAGTGAGGCACCATCAACGTCCCTTCCAGAAAGCCTGTCTGGCTTACTGTCGCAATGCGTCCATCAATAATGGCGCTGGTGTCGAGTAAGTAGAACCGGGGAGACGCCGCCGCGTGTTCCGCCGGGCTATCCGAGTCTGTCGGCGTCACGGAGACCCGCCGCCGCGCCAGGAGCAGATCACTCAGTTCGCGCTTCCGGATGGCAAATGTCTTTGCGCCAATGTAGGCAAACAGCACTGCTACGAGCAGTGGTGTATAATTCCGAAACGGCGGTGGTAAAAACGCCAGCGGCACCGACAGTAATACCGTGAAAATAAGTCCGATCAGCGCACCTATGGCTATCAGGAAGATCTCGGATAGGGGAACTATCCGTATCCGGCGCAACAAATTTTGAACGGGATCAATCGTCAGGCGAGGGGTTACGAGCAGACCAAGCCCGGCACCTGCAAGCATAAGCAGGCGCGTGGCGAGGATTTGCGTTTCATTCGGATTGGGGCCAGAGAGCCAACGCCCGACGTACGCGCCAAACATTGCCAGTGCCAGCATGCCGCCAATCCGCACCAGGAAGTTCAGACTGACCTTCACCCTTACTCCTGTCCGGTCGGACTACTACATAGCGCCAGATCAACTACATCAATCAATGAGCGCACCGTGTTGACCTTCAGGCCATCAATGGCACTTCCCTGCATCGTGTTGGGAATAATTGCCCGATGAAATCCCAACTTAACCGCCTCAACCAGGCGCCGGTCAAGCTGACTTACACTGCGCAACTCGCCCGATAAACCAATTTCGCCGATCAATACCAGGTCGGGATCAGCCGGGAGGTTGCGGTATGAGGAAACCAGCGCCAGCGCAACTGCCAGGTCCGCTGCCGGCTCACCGATGCGCAACCCACCAACAATATTAACGTAAATATCCTGGTTAAATAGCGGCAGTCCTACCCGTTTTGCCAGAACCGCAACCAGCATTAACAGGCGATTGGGATCAAAGCCATTTGCCACCCGGCGCGGTGGACCATTACCCGCATGCGATGTGAGCGCCTGCACCTCCACCAGCAACGGACGCGTTCCTTCAAGCGTCACTGCCACCGTCGAACCCGGTGTCCCGGCACTGCGCTCTGCCAGAAAGACCTGCGAGGGATTAGTCACTTCGGACATTCCCCCCTGGGTCATCTCAAAGACACCAACTTCATTGGTACTGCCATAGCGATTTTTGACGCCGCGCAGCAGGCGATACTGGTGAAATCGATCGCCCTCCAGGTAGAGCACCGCATCAACAATATGTTCCAGCACACGCGGCCCGGCGATAGCGCCCTCTTTGGTCACATGCCCAACCAGGAACATCGGAATGTCCAGCTCTTTCGCCAGTCGTAGCAATCGTAGCGCTCCCTCTCGCACCTGGCTGACACTTCCCGCCGCCGATGTTACCGCTTCCAGATAGACCGTCTGGATCGAGTCGATAATCACCAGGCGCGGCTGTAGGGTCGTAATCTGCTGGAGAATTAGATCCAGACATGTTTCGGAATAGACATACAGGTATTCGGGATCAAACCCCAATCGTTCAGCGCGCAACTTGATCTGCTGGGCCGACTCCTCAGCGCTCACATACAGGGTTGGGCCAACCTGCTCGGCAAAAGAGGCACTCATCTGCGTCAGGAGGGTTGTTTTGCCGATACCGGGATCACCGCCGATCAGGACGACCGATCCGGGTACAAGTCCGCCACCAAGAACCTGTGCGAGTTCACTTCCGGCTACCGGGAGGCGCTCAATACTGCCCATCGTGATCTCACGAAAGGGCAACGGCTGGGCCGTCATATCTCCCCGTCGTGCAGCACGCTGTACCGAACCCTGATTCGCAAGGTGCTCGACAAGGCTATCCCAGGCACCACAATCGGGGCATTTCCCCATCCAACGGGGTTGCTGGGCACCACATTGTTGGCAGATGAAGGTCGTTCGTGTCTTTGCCATGCGTTTCATTATACCATGTGGGACGATATGCGAAGCGTAGCACAACGCCGGGATCGGCATGTCATCGTCGGGTCGGGCGTGGTTCCGACAAAAAAGAACCAGCCCCACCATGATAGCGGGGCTGGTTGCGTGTTGGGATGAACCGGGCTTCAAACCCTAGACGAGGGCGGTACTCTCCTCGGCCTCCGGTTCTTCCTGCTCAATCTGGCGTAGTGAACGCAGGCGGATCAAATCATCCTGCGTATCAATGATAACCGTATCGCCATTGCGGAACTGTCCCTCAAGCAGTCCCTCGGCCAGCGGATCTTCGACGAGGTTAGTGATAATGCGGCGGAGCGGACGCGCGCCAAAAGCGGGATCATAGCCACGTTTGCCCAGAAGATCAAGCGCATCATCCTTCACGTCGATTTTGATCTGATGCTCGTCCAATTGTTGCTGGACCCGCTTGATCATAATCTTCGAGATTACGCGAATCTCCTCGTGCGTCAGCGGCTGGAAGATAATCATCGCATCGATCCGGTTCAGGAACTCCGGCCGGAAGAGTTGCTTGAGCGCATCTTCCACCTTGCGGCGCGTATCGGCGATATCGATCTCACTTGCATTACCGCCAAAGCCAATTCGGCTGGCCCGGCGAATATGCTCCGTACCGACATTACTTGTCATAATGATAATCGTGTTGCGGAAATCAACCCGGCGCCCCTTACCGTCCGTTAGATTACCATCTTCCAGCACCTGCAGCAGCAAGTTAAAGGCTTCGGGATGCGCCTTTTCAATCTCATCGAACAGCACCACGCTGTAAGGCTTGCGGCGCACGGCATCGGTGAGTTGCCCCCCCTCGCCATAGCCAACATAGCCCGGCGGCGAGCCAACCAGGCGACTGGTCGTATGGCGCTCCTGAAACTCCGACATATCAATCTTGATCAGAGAGTCCTCGGTGCCGAACATAAACTCGGCCAGCGCCTTGGCTAACTCCGTCTTTCCGACGCCGGTAGGGCCAAGAAAGATAAAGCTCCCGATAGGCCGCTTGGGATCTTTCAGCCCGGCACGCGCACGACGCACAGCTTTGGAGATCGTCACAATCGACTCTTCCTGACCGACCACCCGTGCATGCAGGGCCGCTTCCATATTCATCAACCGCTGGGTCTCATCACCCTTGAGCCGCTTCACCGGGATGCCTGTCCACATCCCCACGACTTCGGCGATGTCTTCCTCCGTGACATAGGGTCGCTCGATGGGCCGCTCGTCGCCACTCTCGGCGTCAATCCCCATATTGCCTTCAATCTCGACGATGCGCGCCTGCATGCGCTCTTCACGATCCCGCAGATCGGCGGCCACATCGAACTGCTGATCCTCAAAGGCCGCTTCTTTCTCTTTCCGCAACGCTTCAAGCCCGCGCAGCGCATCGCGCAACCGGGGCGGCGTTGCCGAGCGGTACATACGTACCCGACTGGCAGCCTCATCAATCAGATCAATAGCTTTATCCGGGAGGAAGCGATCAGGCACATAGCGTGCTGAGAGCATTGCGGCCGCCTTAATTGCCTCATCACTAATCTGTAACTGGTGGAAGTCTTCGTAGCGGCTCTTGACACCCCGCAGGATATCAACGCTGTTCTCGAGTGAGGGTTCATCGACCATGACCGGCTGGAAGCGTCGTTCCAGGGCCGCATCACGTTCGATATACTTGCGATACTCATCCAGGGTGGTTGCGCCGATCGTCTGCAATTCCCCCCGACTCAACGCCGGCTTGAGAATATTCGCTGCATCCAGTGTTCCCTCAGCGCCACCAGCTCCAATGATGGTATGAAACTCGTCAATAAAGAGGATACAGCGTGTCTCTTTTATCTCATCTACCACACGCTTGAGGCGCTCTTCAAACTGACCGCGATACTTCGTCCCGGCCACAAGTGCCCCCATGTCCAGGGTGACAACGCGCTTGTTCTTGATGCTATCGGGCACATCACCTTGAATAATCCGCTGTGCCAGCCCTTCAACAATCGCCGTCTTCCCGACGCCGGGCTCGCCAATCAATGCCGGATTATTCTTCGTGCGGCGCGATAGGATCTGGATCACACGTTCGATCTCGTGTTGCCGCCCGATCACCGGGTCAAGCCGACCGGCCTCGGCCATCTCGGTGAGGTCGGTTCCCAGCGCATCGAGGTAGGGTGTCTTACTCTGGCGTTGTCCCTGCTGGCTACCCATGGCCCGCTCAGCCGTGGGTGCCGTACCATGGCGCAGCACCTTCATTACCTGATTACGCACCTGCTCCAGCGAAACACCCATAATATCAAGCACGCCGGTGGCAACCCCTTCGCCATTGCGCACCAGACCCAACAAGAGATGCTCAGTACCAATATAGTGATGATTAAGCCGCTTGGCCTCTTCCACCGCAAACTCGATCACCTTCTTGGCACGGGCCGTCAGATCCTGATCGCCGCGATAGGGACTCTCGCCAACGCCGACGATAAACTCAACAGCACTTCGGGCCTGGGGCAACTTGACCCCCAGATCATCAAGCACGCGCGCGGCGATACCTTCACTCTCCCGGATCAACCCCAGCAAAATATGCTCGGTCCCAACATATGGATGATTGAAAGCACGCGCCTCTTCAGTCGCAAGTTGCAGTACCTGTTTGGCCCGTTTTGTAAACTTATCGTAGAGTCGATCTGCCATAGTAATCTCCGTTGGCAATTATTCCTGTACAGTTGTGCCCCCACAGGCTTCGGACGAAACGTGGGCCGATGCCTTGAGCATATGCAGAACCCAGGCTATGCTGTAAATGATCTACCGAAAAGGCTCTGCGTAGAGATATGATAAGCATCTTGTAGAAAAGAAAAGGTTGCCGACCATGCAGGGTATGCATTAAAAAAGCAATATCGGCTCTCTTACCGGAACCAGCCCTGTGGATATGCTATCAGACCGGGCCGGTCAGCTTCCCTCCATCACGATACTTATCCTGAGAACATATGCGCCATTGCACATGTCTACTCCATATTCGCTTTGTCGTCGTCGTTGTCGGGTTCGTTGTCGGTTGCCTCGTTGTCGCTGGAACTGGTCTGTTCGTCGTCTTCCCGGGTCCGGCGCAGACTGAGGCCCATGCGTTTGCGCGCGGGATCGATCCGAATGATGCGGGCCTCGATAACATCGCCCTCCTGCACAACATCGCGGGGATGCTGCACCCGTTCATCACCCAATTCGGAGACGTGGATCAGCCCTTCGATTCCATCTTCAACCCGGGCAAATGCACCAAAGGAGGCAAGTTGGGTGATAGCACACTCGACCACCTGTCCAAGCTGATACCGTTCGTTCACTGTTGCCCAGGGTTCTGCTTGCGTGCGTTTAACCGAGAGAGCAATCCGTTTGCGCTCGTTGTCGATACTTAGAATGTAAACCTGAACTTTATCGCCAACCTTGAGCACTTCACTCGGATGCTTCACGCGACTCCAGGACAACTCCGAGAGATGAACCAACCCATCCGCCCCACCGATATCAACAAACGCGCCGAAATCACAGACTGAACTCACCGTTCCCGTACGAATATCACCTTCGTGTAGGAGCGACAGCAACTCATCCTTCTTGACTTCGCGCACTTCCTGCACCGCCTGACGTTCGGAGAGAATGAGGCGGTTCCGGTTGCGGTTGATTTCAATAATTTTAAGTTGCAACTCCTGACCAACCATGCGTGCCATGTCGGACTGTTTCTGCGTTTCTGGACCACGGCTAATACCACTGACCTGTGAGGCAGGCACAAACCCGCGCACACCGTCAAGGTTGACCAGTAACCCACCTTTGTTGTAGTTTACTACCGGCGCGTGAATGAGATCGCTGGCTTCGTAAACCTGTTGCAACCTGCGCCAACTCTTCTCCTGACGCGCCTTATCAACCGAAAGAATCGCACGCCCTTCCTTATCTTCGGGTTGCACAACGAAGACAAGCAGGTCAGTCCCAACCTGAAGTGCCGCGCGATCCTCTGGTACTAGTGATTGCATCTCACGCGCGGGCACAACTCCCTCCGCTTTTGATCCTATATCGACGAGCAGTTCATCTCGATCGATCTTCATAATCGTCCCATCGACGGTATCGCCGTACTGGAGGTTGCGGTAGTCGTGGGCAGGATCGGCCAGGAACTGTTCCATCAGGTACAGTTCCTCCTCCTCTTCTTCGGACATACCGTTAGCGCGGGGGGAGAGCGACGATAAATCTTTCGATCCGGTAGCGATGTTTTTTTCTTCTTCCATGTGCCTTCCTCAAGGCAGGAGGCCGGGAAGTAACGTTCATGCACCCGGTAAACGTACTGGTATTATACGCGCTTCATAACCAAAACGCAAGGGTTTTTAACTTTCATAGCGATGACATTAACTGTCGCGGAGTATTGGATCATGTGTACAAACCGGGAGTGTCGGCGGGCAGCGCATAAACGACCTGGGGTGGTTGGTCGGGGTATGGCAGGCGCAGCCCGGTTGACAGCCAGTTGGTGCTGTCAAGGCGACGGAGAGTCATGTAGGCT
>CAKZQX010000953.1 GCA_937141995.1 uncultured Chloroflexaceae bacterium
ATCCGCTCGGGTGAGAAGGCCAGGAATATATCTTCACCCACCCGCAACCCGGTCGCCTCCAGCCGCGACTGCACCAGTTCCTCGGTGGTGCCGGGGTAGGTGGTGCTCTCCAGGATCACCAGTTGGCCCGCGCGCAGCATCCGCGCTATATCCTCGCCGGCCTGCTCCACATGGCGCATATCCGGGTCACGCGTGTCGTTAAGGGGCGTGGGCACGCAGATGATCACCAGATCACACGCCCGCAGGCGGCGCATGTCGGTTGTTGCTTCCAGCATGCCGGTCTGCCGTAGTTCCTGCAGCAATCCGGAAGAGATATCGCCGATATAGCTCTCACCGCGGTTCAGTGCGTTAACCCGCTCGTGACTAACGTCAAAGCCCAGTACTGGAAATCCCACCCCGGCGGCGCACACCGCCAGCGGTAACCCGACATAGCCCATTCCGATTACCCCGATCTGGGCCATGTGCGTCTCGATTTTCTGTTGAAGTTCCTGTTGTACCATCACATGCTTGCTCCCACACGTAAAAGCTCTCACGACTTACCGACTACGGACTACGGATTACGGACTACGGATTACCGACGCATACACCCGCTCGAACCGGGCGGCGGTCTGCTCCCAGGTCAACTCGCGCTCGATCCGCTGCCGCGCCGCGTTTCCCAGGCGTGCCGCCAACGCCGGATTACTCAGCAGACGGTTGATTGCTGATGCCAGCAGCGCCGGCTCCTTGTCGGGAACCAGGAGCCCATGCATGCCATCATCAATCACATCCGGCACTCCGGCCACCCGCGAGGCCACAATCGGCCGTCCGGTGCCCATTGCCTCCAGCAGCACATTCGGCAGACCGTCCGCCCCTTGATGCCGCACAATCGGCAGCGTAAAAATATCGGCGGCGGCCATGTAGGTTGCGGCCCGGCGGCGCTCCAACTGCCCGGTGAAACAGACCCGGTGGGCAATCCCCAGGCGATCAGCCTGCTGCTCCAGGGTCGTGCGCAGGTCGCCATACCCTACCAGTGCCAGCAGCGCATCGGGATGCTCCGCCAGCACGCGCGGCCACGCATCCAGCAGCACCCCGAAGCCTTTCTTGTGAACCAGCCGTCCGAGTGCCACCACCAGCGGCGCCGCGTCCGCCAGGCCCAACTCACTTCGCACCTGCCGCCGAGCCGCCGGGTCCGGCCGAAACTCCTGCGGATTAACGCCGTAGGGAATCACATGGCTGGTGGCGACCGGCGTGCCCAGGCGCAAACTCCGCTGCCGCAGATCGGCGCTGCATGCCGTCACCGCCGCCGCCGCGCGCAGGGTCATCCCGGCTGTGGCCGACAGCGCCCAGTGCCGCTCCGACAGATAGACATCACTCCCATGCAGGCTCACCACCAGCGGGATGTCATACTGCCGGGCCACCAGCACCGCCGGGACGCCGTTGGGCAGCACCCAGTGCGCATGGATTACATCAAAAGGACGCGCAAGCCCGGCGTCAGGATGCCGGCTACCATTCGTTGCCTCCGGCCCGTGAACAAGCGTTCCGTGGTCAATCGTTCGATGTAGCGCGCGCACCGTTCCCGACAGCGCAAAGGGGAGCGCAGCCAGCGTCTGCGGCTTGATATCAATATCGCCAAATAGCGACTGGGCATACCCCCAGATATTGAGCGTGGGATGGGGCGCATAGCGAAAGAAGTGCAGGTTAACCCCGCGCTCCGCGGAGGCGCGCTGCACCTGCGGATGCCAGGGCGCAACCAGATGCACGCAGTGGCCCCGCGCCGCTACACCTGCGGCAATTTCCTCGATAAAGGGTGCGGTGGTCTCCCCCGGATATTTCGGGTATGAGGAGGTCAGCATCAAAATTCGCATAGTATTCATTCTGCGGTGGCGGGTACACGGCTTCGGAAGGCAGCCGCGTCCCCGTCGCCGCGGCTCTCTGGGAAGCGATAGATTAGCACCCGATTATCGGGCGTCGGACTGGCATAGACCAGGGTAAAATCATCAACCGTCGTGCCGACCGGTGCATCGCGGGCACCGATCAGCGGGGCCAGATTTGCCGCCGCATCGCCCTTGACCCGCAACTGGTTCTCCAGAATCAGATATTCGGCGTCGTAATAGTCCGCCAGGTAGCGTAACATAGCGCGGTCAGCGGTGTAGGGAATCATCACCGCCGGTCGCCCGGTGTGCCAGTTCAGTTGCCAGGGAATGCGCGTCATCATCACCACGTCGGGTGGTGTGTTCTCGCGCAGCCAGGTATACGCCGCCAGGTCGGGTGCCCAGCGCCCCGGCTCATCCTCGATCTTCTCCGCGATTTCCGGCCACGAAGGCTGGACAATACTCACAATAGTAACACACACCAGGATCAAACCCAGCGGGCTCCAGCGACCATCGCCAATGGCTGCTAGCCGGTCAAACCCGGCCCAGAGTATCCCGGACGCAAACAGCGCCAGCCAGGGCAGCAGCATCACAAAATAGCGCTCTTCGTTGGTGCGCCAGTAGGTCAGCAGAAAGAGCGTGTAGAGGCCAAATGCTAACAGCAGCAGACTGAGTAGCCCCCGCCGGGAACGCAACGCCGCCAGCATCCCCAGGAACGCCAGCCATGCGCCCGTCGGCGTCAGCAGATTTTTGTTCCCGCCCCGGCTGACCAGATCGCTTAGACCGTCCGGCAACCCGGACCAGGCGGGCAGCAGGTAATCCCGTGCCGCCTGCACCTGCGTCATAAACTTCTCAAAGGAGTAATCAAACCCCCAGCGCAGAATCCAACTGCGGTCAGGCAGCCCCGGCCCCCCCAGCCGGGTCGTGTAGACGCGGTAGATCTCGTCCCATGCCTCATCACTATCGCCGCGATAACCGAGCACCCAGGCATCGTAGCGCTCCGTCGAGTAGACCGGCGTCTGAAAGAGCAGCAGATTGCGCACCACATATGGTGATAACAGCAGCAGTGCCGGCACTGACCAGACCAGCCCAACGGAGAGCCAGTGCCGTAGCAGCAGCGACCAGTCACGCGGAAACTGAAGCCGTTGTCCTGCGTCCTGCGTCCTGCGTCCCGTTTGCGCAAGCAACCACAACCCCATCCCCACGGCGATCACCGCGCCACTCGGCTTTTGCAGCATCATCAAGCCGGTAAGCGTGCCGGAGGCGACCAGCAACCGCTGGCGGGTCACTCTTGCCCACAGCCGCCGCCACCAACGCCTTTCCACGGAAAATTCATGCACAACTGCATGCTCTTGCCGCTCCTGCACTGCCCGGTAGAGCAGATAGATTGCCGCCAGCGAGAAGACGACAAACCCCAGATCGCTGGTTGTGTAGATCGTTAACTTGAAAAAGAGGTGGCTGGTCAACGTCAGCAGCGCCGCCGACACGCCGACACGCCGATCCCAGTAGCGTGCCCCGATCTGGTAGATCAGCAGCAGCAAAATAATGTTAAAGATAAAATTCGGAATCTTGGCGGCCCAGGCATGCTCCCCAAAGATCGCCAGGAACGGCGCAATCCAGACCGGCTGGAGCAACGGCCAGGTCTCCTGCGGGCGGGTTACGCCATCGTAGAGCTGGTAGAACTGCGTCACATAATCGACCACCCAGCCGCGCCCCGCCACCAGATTGCGCGCCACCACCGCGTTGTCGGCATAGTCTGCATGCCCGACATAGGGCATATCACGCACAACCATCGCTTCATAGCCCAGCCAGATCCCGCCCGACAGGAGCAGCACAGTTAGCGCACCCGCGCGACTACCCAGCAACCCGACGATACCCTGGGTCAGGCGCGGCAGTCCCTCGCGCCCCAGCACCAGCGTCAGCGCCAGCAACCCCGTGCCGAACAGTCCATACAGCAGGGAATCGGGGAACGTTTCGCGGGCCAGATAGAGCGCGGGAAACTGGTAGTTCAGGCTGACGCGGGCCAGCGCATAGCCCAGCCAGGCCAGCGCCGCCGTCAGCAGGCCGTACGCCGGCGCCTCCCCCTGCGTGTAGCGCCGCAAGAGCGCACCCAGCAGGACGAGCAGCGGACGCA
>CAKZQX010000954.1 GCA_937141995.1 uncultured Chloroflexaceae bacterium
TTAGGATGCCAACCATAATGCGACAGGCCATGTTGAGCTATACCCATAAATTATACGACACCACGTTTTTTCCAACAAGCGCGCAATTGAACCAACTTTTTTGCGAACAAGCGAACAAGCGTATCATGCTGCCGCCGGCGAATCGGGCTTTTGGGGTCGGCACGCGGACGGAATAGTCCGCACCGCGTAACGCGCGTGGATTTATAGTGAAGGGGCAAGGATGTATCGTTCCGTCACCAGTAACTCTGGTATAATATCACCGCACAGTAAGTAGGCGGAGCAGCAGCAACAATGGCTGACGAAGAGCGACACCTGATAGAAGCAGGTCAGCATGGAGATGTAGAGGCGTTCAACCAGCTTGTACGACTCTACGAAGGACGGGTCTATAACCTGTGCTACCGCATGCTTGGTGATAGCGACTCCGCTGCCGATGCATCCCAGGAAACATTTCTTTCGGCATTCCGCAACCTGCGCCGCTTTCGCGGAGGATCGTTTCGCTCATGGATGCTGCGCATCGCTACCAACACTTGCTATGACATCCTCCGTGCGCGCAAACGCCGTCCGGCAATCTCACTCGATGCGGCACTGGCTACCGACGACACAAGCCCCCATGCCTTTGACCCACCCGACCAGCACGAGTCACCCGCCGAGGTTGCGCTGCGCCGGGAACTTGGTGCCGCAATCCAGCAGGGACTGAACCATCTGCCTGAAGATCAACGCATTACGGTCATCTTATGTGATATCCAGGGCAGACCTTATGATGAAATTGCCCGGATTACCGGAACCACCCTGGGTACGGTCAAATCCCGGTTAAGTCGCGGACGTGCGCGGTTGCGCGATCTGCTGAAAGCCGGGGAACTATTACCGGCACGCTACCGTCATGAAGGCGAGAACCATGGAACCTAAACGAGGAAACGGAAAACCGGTACGCTACCCATGACCGCCAATTCATTTCAATCTAACTTATCAGACGACGATCTGCTGTTGTTATCGAGCTATATTGATGACCAGCTTACGCCGGATGAGCGGAACAGGCTAGAACAACGCCTGCAGGCCGAACCGGATCTCCGGGCGGAACTGGAGGAACTGCGCGCCGCCACAATGCTGCTCCGGGATACACCACCGCTAGTACCGCCGCGCTCCTTCACCCTGGACCCGGACCAGGCACGCGTACGGCGACCATTACTGTCGGGATGGCTACGCCTGGGTAGCGCGTTGGCGGCCCTCATGCTGGCCCTGACCTTCACGGGTGTGTTCATTTTTTATGGGCAAAATATGTCGGGTGGCTCCGTGGCGCAAATGGAAGAACCTGCAACTGCACCGCGTACCTTTGAGGCTGCGGAAACAGTCGGCCCTCCCGGAGAACAGGGAGCAACGTTGAATGCCGACGCGGCCGCAGGTGCTGCGGAGCAGGCCGCCGATGAAGCGGCAACAATGAGTGAAGCAACCGAAGCAGTCACGGAAGCAGAAGTGGCCGAAGCAGAACCGGCGGAACCTGTTTTCGTACCGCCAACACCTACTGCCGCACCAACCCAGGGAGCAGTGCCCCGGGCCACGCCTGCCCTGGTTGAGCCTGACGGAGTAACGCTGGCAGTACCGGAGGAGGAGCGTACTGGTGATATGCAGGCGCCCGCTCCCGTGCCCGAAGCAACCGGGCCCGAAGCACTGAGTTTAACACCACTCCCCCAATCGCCCGAGACGCTGGGCTCGCAGACGCGCGACCTGGGCATACCACCTGCCCCGGCAGAGCCGGATGCGCCCGGCAGACCCGCAGGCCTGCCGCTGGTCGTGATCGCCTTGCTCCTGGTTATGCTCCTGGCCGGTGCATGGTATGTCCGGCAGCGCCGTAGCCGACATTGAGCCGGCGGCGCACCTAATTCGATAGTTTGACTCTTCCTCCTGTCCACGCTATAATTGAAAGCACATTTGCTTTCTACATAAATTGAGGCGGGGCGTAGCGCAGACTGGTAGCGCACCTGAATGGGGTTCAGGAGGTCGCTGGTTCAAATCCAGTCGCCCCGACCATACATCAAGCCCAGGCCACCTTGTCGCGGCCCATGCAAGGCAAGGTGGCTTCGTGCTGGGCAAAATTAATAAGTATTGCGTGCGCCTCGGTTTCGTGCTACAATACCGGCTATGCAACTGGTCGTAGTCTTTCCGGCTAGTGATCTAAGGGTGTTCAAGGGATGTGTTACCCATCAAATGAGCGTGTTTGCATAACGCTGCATTACTTTTCAAGAGTTTCAAATTGAGGTGGCATGGGTTCCCGCTATCTCCGTAATTCTTTAACAGTTATTTCGATGGGTTGTATTTGCATCCCCCCGCTATCTGCGCTATAATGACCACACGCTTTACATATAATGTAAGGCTATGCTATCTAGTGTAAGATAGTATTATTCTCAGTCCTCGGAATTGTACATTATTCTGCTCCACCCCTGGTGTTTGAAATTGGGAAGCAGGAGGAGCCAAGATGGCAACAACAAGCCTGCATGCTGTATGTGATCGAGCCCGACGCTTGCTTGAACAGAATGATATCGAGCGCGCCATCGCAGTGGCTCAACATGTTTTAGAGTACTTCCCGCAGAATCTCGAAGCACATCGTATCCTTGGTGAGGCATATCTTGCCGGTCGGCAATTTGATCAGGCACAAGAAGCATTTTCGCGCGTGTTATCTGCTGATCCCGAGAATATCCCCGCCCTGGTTGGTATGGGTATTACCCATGAACGGCAAGGCCGGCTGGATGGCGCGGTTACGGAATTTGAACGGGCATTCGAGATTAAGCCCGATATGCCCGAACTGCGCAACCAACTGCTGCGTCTCTATACCGATGCCTGGGGTAGTGAAGGTGCCCAGCTTCGCGTGAGTCGTGCCGGGTTGGCCCGGCTCTATGCTAAAGGTCATATGCTTCCGCAGGCTATCCAGGAATTTCGCAGTGTCATTGATGATCAACCAGATCGCTTTGATGCGCGGGTGGGTCTGGCCGAAGCGCTCTGGCGGGATGGGCAGGAAGAAGCAACGATCGATGCCTGCTATGATGTGTTGGGTGCGCGCGCTGATGTGCTCAAGGCTAATCTGCTGCTTGGTTACCTTAAACTGACCTCCGGTGATCCGGAAGGGAATCAGTACTGGACAGAAGCGCAACACCTCGATCCATACTATACGGTTGCTCGTGCCCTGTTTCCTACGCTCCCGGCAACTGAAGAACCCGATACTGACCTCCCGGATTGGGATGAAACAGCCTGGATGGAGCAGCGTACACGCGAAGAGCAGGCACGGCGGGCCGAGGAAGAAGCGGCTACCACCGCCGAAGCGCCCGCCGAAGAGGACTTTTTTGGCTCCTGGATGGAGACCGTCGAGGAGCCACAGCCGGCTGCTGCGGTTGGGGTTTCATCCGGTGCGAAAGCCGACGATGATTTTCTTGCCAGTTTGCTGGCATTTGAAGGGTTGGATAAAGATGAACTCGCCGACGTTATGCCGGAGGAGGCAGCAGCGTCATCGTCAGAGCGGGAAGAATTTGATCTCGAAACTGATGTCAAACCTTTCTCTTTTGACGACTTTTCCGGATCTGAATCTGAAGCCGAGCCGCCCGAGATAACGGGCGCGGTTGAGCCTGCTACAACCGGCGAATCAGAAGCAGAAGTGTGGGATGAAGAGACGGAAGCTCAACCCTTCACGCTGGATGATCTGGGGCTGAGTGAGGAAGAAATCGCTGCCCTGAATGAGGCAAGTTCGCCCGGCGCGGCGGCTGCATCAGCGGAAGCAGAGCCGGAACCCTTCACGCTGGATGATCTGGGGCTGAGTGAGGAAGAAATCGCTGCCCTGAATGAGGCAAGTTCGCC
>CAKZQX010000955.1 GCA_937141995.1 uncultured Chloroflexaceae bacterium
CCAACCAGAGATGCTCTGAGGGTCGCTACTCCGCTGGATGCCTGCACCAAACACGGCACTGACGATCAAGCTCATCCAGATGCTGATCAAGCCGCTGGCGGCACCCGTTAAAGCCAGCAAGCCTACCGTGCCGCCGACCAACATCGGCAGCTTACCGCGCCCGCTAATCTCGGCGATGGCGGGATACGCGGCGGCTTGATAATCGGCATCATATTGCGGCTGTCGCCCTCGCGCTCCACCAGCAGAATCGCATCAGCTTCGTAGGCGATCTGCTCGTCGGCCAGCACGCGAATGCCTTCATCCATCAGGTTCTTCTCCTGCGCCCGATATTTGCGCGCCAGATGCCCGATAATGATCACATGGAACCCGGCTTGCTTCAGCTCCGTCAGGCCCGTATAAACTGTCTGCATGTTCCGGTTGACCGAGGCATGCTCGTCATAGTCAATAATCGTCTTACGGTCGGTCTCACCACCGGCGCGCTGCTGGGCATAGGCCCGCATTGCCTGGAATACTTTCGAAATCGAGTCAAGCAGCACCGCATCGCCGGGCTTACCCACCTGCCGGATCTCGTGCATTGCCTCGATCAGCCCCCGCAGCGAAAGCGTCTGTACCACCTGAATGCGGCGGTGAATGCCGGGCTTGCCCTGCAGATTCTGGGCCGCGCCTTCCGTATCGAGCACCCAGAGTGTACCGCTCCGGCGGGTGCTGGCAGCCAGGTGCGACTTCCCCGCGCCGGCCTGACCCGTCAAAATATACAGGCTTCCTGTCTGAAGTTCATCCAATCGCTGAAACATATGCGTCTCCCCGGTGGCATACCATCTATACTATACTGGGCACCAGTGTGCGCCCAGTACGAATGTGTCCAATTTGCCTCTATTTTAGCACGCACGTTCGTTTTTGTAAAGCGGCAGCCATGCCGTTCTTTGTCCTCTGTTTGGTTATTCCGTCTAAAAGTGACACGGGTTACGCGGTGAGCGTACACATCAACCCTGTACTCCCACAAAGGCCGTCTTCGCCTGCGGCAGCATGATACTTTTTAGCTTCTGCCCTGCCGGAGGCGATATCTCCTACCACGCGCGTGACCGCAGCACGCTGATCACTATCGCTGACGTTGACGTAGCTCTATAAAGTTGAAATCAATTTGACGATTGCCCCGCAGAGGTGCTATACTTGCTCTATACGAGCAGTATTGGTTGGAAGCGTACCTTGCTCAACGACGAGGGGGTAAATGGCTTCGACGTAGATGTCATGTGATACTGTATGAAAGCAATTGTGCGAGTTATCTTCAGGATCAGGCCCGGCGCGGATACATATCATCACGATGCCTTGCCCGTAAACTGCACCGCCTATCGGCCAGTGCAGCGTTTGTGTTTCCACGCAAATCCCCCCGGAGGCATATGCCTCGCGCTACTTCCCTTACTTGTCCGGCAACGATTGAGTAGTGGTTTACGTTTAGTTTACACAGTATGTGAGGTATGATAGGATTGAACGAACAGATTTCTGACCCAGGAGGACACGTTATCGAAACGGCAACACTTGCGCGGCGCGTGGTAGATCTGGCTGAGGATAAACAGGCGTATGATATTGTTATGCTGGATATCCACCGCCTCAGTACCATTGCGGACTTTTTTGTCATTTGTTCTGGTGATAACGAGCGTCAGTTACGAACCATTGTCGAACATATTGATGAAGTTGTGCAGCATGAATTCCAGCTTAATCCCCGCATTGAAGGGGAGGTTAGCAGCGGCTGGATTGTGCTTGACTATGGTGATGTTGTTATCCATGTGTTTAGTCCTGAGCAGCGCGACTACTATCGACTGGAGCAGATCTGGGGCAAAGCTCCACCGGTTGTAGTTGTACAATGAGGCGCAAAATGAGTACCGATTTGTCAGAATCGCCGGTCCTGCTCTTTGTAGTAGGGGCCGTACTGGGTAGTATGGTAGGCCTGGTAATCGGTTCACTGTTGACATTCTGGCTGGGGCAGGATGCCGTTCGCGCAATGCAACAGGGGTTGCGTCGGGTGAACGGTAATGGTGATAATCCCCGCGCAGATCTGTTTATGCAGTAGGATCGATACCACGCGATCAGAGCGACATACGGAACACAGAAGAACCATGGGTTTCTTCTGGCGATGCAATAGGCGCACTTTTTTCTGTGGTAGCTTGTTCTGGGTGCAATGTAGGGAGAAGGGTCGGCGGACCGGCGTCGGCACCGCGATCCTTCACCCTACCGACGCGCCTGGTTCAGCGTGATATCAGGACGATGGCGTAGATGCGCGTCTGCCTGCATGTGCAGCTTTTCCGTCAGTTAGTTACCCGCTACACCCCGGTTAGTTCAGTTCATCCAGAATATCTTCTATCGTATTAAGTTCAAATGGTTTGTGGAGATACCCGTCAGCCTGGAATTCATCACTAGTCCCATTGCCGAGATGACCTAGAGGAAAAGCTGCGCTCATCAGGATAACCTGAATATGGGCGATAGAGGTATCCGCACGTAACTCTCGCAGGAACGCATACCCATCCAGCAGTGGCATCATTATGTCGGAGATAATGAGATCGGGCTGTTTTTCCCGTGCCAGCGTCAGGCCTTCCATACCGTTATTGGCCTGGAGGACTGTATGTCCTTCATCTTCGATAATATCGACAAGTAATTCGACAATAGGAGCTTCATCGTCGATGACTAGAACCGTTGCCATGTGAGATGCTTTCATAAGAATAGTCGTACTCATTCAGACTGCTACAACTGGTATTAAGATGTAGCAGTTCCCATAATTGTTAAGCCTTCCGGACTGATGGTATATGTCTCAACACTACGCTGAACGTAGCTACCGCGCGTATTTACCACTGAGAGCACTCGCTGTGTGATGCCTGCCTGTATAATATTCCGTAGGACAAGCACATTTCCGGCGGCAACTGCCAGCGGCATTGCACTTATATCAGCGGTTTCGGCGCTAATCCGATCGATCATCCGAGTGATACAGGTTGTTACCCCCATGTGACGCAGATAAGTAACCAGCGCGCCGAGATAGTCATGCATGCGCTCTTCCCGCGCGGTTGCCCGTTCCAGTTCAAAGAGCTCATCAATCACCAGTCGCCGAATGCCCCGCTCCTCCACGGCCCGGCAGATGACCGTGCTAACCCCATCCGGTTCCACCTCAGTCGGCGCAAAGATATGCAACTGGATCTGACCGGACTGTACCGCGGCTGTCAGCGGTATGCCAAAATACTCGGCTTTTTCGAGGAGTTGATCCTGGCATTCATGAAAGCCAATAAACAGCCCCGCTTCGCCCTGTTTGATGGCCTCTTGCAAGTAGTAAAAACTGAGTAGCGTTTTCCCCATACCTGGTTCACCTATGAGCAGGGTGGTCGAACCGGTTTTATAGCCACCTCCCAGTAGATCATCAAGCCGCGCCAGACCGGAACTCAGATATCCGGACCCGTTATGCCGTTCAGGATTCTTGATCTCGGCTGCGACCAGGGCTTCAATGCGCGGAAAAACGGTCCATCCCGCAGCGCTGATCCGGTAACTATGCAGGCCAGTTAGCGGTGCCATCGCTCGCAACTTGCGTACTTCGATCTTGCGCTGATGCCGCACACCATGAACATCAAAATGACAGGCCAGCACTCCATCGGCAATGGTATACACACCATAGTCGTCAAGTTCGTCGACGTTGCGCTCCAGAGTGATCAAGGTTGTCGTCCCCAGCAGATGCAATTGCGACGAGAGTTGGTAGAGAAAGTGGCGCGCATCAATCGGTTGCGCACACATCCCCTCGATTGCCCGGAACCCATCAATGCAGACCAGGTCAACCCGCTGCTGGCGTGCAGTGCGGACAATCGTTTCTGCCGTGGCTTCCAACCCCTGTTGCATGAATTTTTCCAACGCCAGAAACAGGACTGTATCCCCCAGCCGCTGATCATCATAAAAGTGGAATGGGCGGATCTGACGCACAATTTTGCTGTGCGGCTCGGTCAATGTACTAAAGTAGATTGCGCGTCGTGTATGGGTTGCCGTTAGATTAAAACAGAGCTGTTGAGACAGAATCGTTTTGCCGCTACCCGGCCCACCGACAATGAGAAGCATACTGCCGACCGGCAACCCACCACCCAGAACCATATCCAGACCGGGCACGCCGGTAGGTAAGACATCAGTTGACGCTGTAGCAAGGGTCGCCTGGTAGGGCGTGAAGTTTGTCATAATTACCGAATCCTCTCAGCAAACTGTATACTGCTGCTGCAATACCAGTGATGGAACTCCTGACCCGGTTACTGCTACTTTTACAGGAATTCCTTCCACTCGGCTGAGCGATCATCAGGGATAGACGACCACTTAATCTTTCTGGCTTATGTATGCAAGAAAGATGCCACCAGCAAATACTTATACCAAAAGAATGTCTCACACCACCCTGCCGGAGGCGGAACTACACTTCCGATTCAGGGACCGCGTAACTTCTATAGTATGGACACGAGTTACGCGGTGGGTCTTCAAATCAGACATTTGCCTGGATGAACGGCCCGATTCGCCTGCGGCAGCGTGGTACTGGTTTTTGTCTTGTTCACAAAACATGTGCTCTCAGAGCACATGTTTTGTGAACAAGATGGCCCCTTTCCCGTCTTTTTGGGAAAAATGTGGCTCTCCGAGCCACATTTTTCCCAAAAAGGATGTT
>CAKZQX010000956.1 GCA_937141995.1 uncultured Chloroflexaceae bacterium
GCCGGTTCCGGCCACACCCCGGCTGAAGCCGGGACTCCTGGGGCGCTGTCCGGTGTCGCAGGGCACCCCGCATGCCGTGGGACCGACGCGAATCAGCTTTTCAGACAGTCTCTAAGTTCGGCAGCCAGCGGTGGTGTGGCACTGGCGGCGAAGGTCTGCCCCTGCGCAAGCGCCGGCCAGTGCTGTATAAACCGGGCATGCCGCGCTGCATACGTGGGTTCAGCGCGGAAGTCGGCTGCGCGTTGCGCGTAGTAGCGGGCAAAGCTCTGCTGGAGCGTCTGTTGCATTTCAGCAGATAGTTCCGCGAAGGACTGCCGGGCACGCTGCTGCAGGAGCGGCCAGCGGATGTGGTTGCCCACTCGGTTGCGACGTTGGCCGGGAACCAGGACTGGTCAGGCTGGTCATCGGCAGTTGCCCGGTTGATAATTGCCAGGGTCGGTAAGGCCAGGCGCAATCGGCGCACCGTCATAGGAAGATCATCCGGGGCAGTGTCGTTGAGCATAGCCCGGCATACCTGTAGATGAACCAGATCATGGCGCAGTGCCGCAACCAGCGCGGTTACCTCCTCGGCCGGCTCAACGGTTGCCAGGCTCCGCTCCTGGTCAGTCACATACGCGATAAAGTGGTCCAGGTAGCGTTCTTTCACCACCCGGACCTCATCCGCATTCGCATGCAGCAGCGTGCGAGCATACTCGGCAATCGGATCATACAGGAAGTAGCGCCTGGAATCCTGGTAGCGTTCGACCAGGCCGCGGTTGACCAGTTGCGCAAAGCCGGTTTCATCACCGGCACCCACTGCAATGGCGGCTTCGGCGCGAAAATCGTAGCCGGAGAAGAGCGCCAGGGCACGAAAGATCCCCTGCGCGGTCGCCGTCAATCGCTGATAGCTCAGGCCAAACACATCGGCAACCGTCTTGCGATTGGGCTCACCGCTGTAGGGCAGGAGCCGGGATAGAAATCGCGCGCCCAGCCAGCCGCCCTTGCGATGTTCCTGTTCCAGTTCGGTCAGCAGCATCTCTGCCGCTGTAAATCCCCCGGTCTCTGCCGCATCCTTGAGCGTCCGCGCCAGCACAATCAGCACCAGGGGAATACCGCTACTCAGGCGATTGATCCGCGTTACCAGGCGGGCACCCTCGCCGGGCCACTCGTGTTTCAGCAAATGTTGCGCTGCCTGATCATCAAATTTGCTCAGATGCAGACGCTTGAGCGTACTAAATGCGTAGAGACTCAGAGATTACAGCATGTTGCAGGTCATATCTTCTTTCCTCTGACCAATCCCCGATCCTGAAACAGTTCCTATCACGCCGATTCCCCGCACCAATGGCACGTTATCTGCTATGATTGTGATTTCTGTAACACAGTTGTAACTGGCGCACATACCCTGAGTATGTCTGGTTATGGTGCCGGACCAGTGTTGACGGTAGCGAGAACAAACAACGAACATTCAGGTTCCCCGATTGAGCTATGCCAGGTTCGCGTTGTTCACGGTTGTGTTGTTCTCATTCATACAAGTTTCGCGGTTCCGAACCCGAAAATTTCGCCTCCGGCAGGGCGGAAGATGCTCTTCTTGTTCACAACACATTTGCACAGGATGCAAATGTGTTGTGAACAAGATCACAGCGTACCATGCTGCCGCAGGCGAAGACCATCTTCGTAGAAGTACATATCTGATTTGCCGGCCCACCGCGTAACGTGTGTCATTCATATGTGTGTTCGTCTCGAACACACAAACTGGAGGAATGTATATCGCTATGATATTGACCAGAACATATATCGAACAGATCCTGACCCACTACGACCTGGGGACCTTGCACCAGGCGGTGACCACTGAGCAGGGCAACGTTAACGAAACCGTCGTAATTCAGACCGATGCCGGCCAGTTTGTCATGCGGCACAATCGCCCGCCCCAGCGTGAGCGCCTGCTACGCTACCGGCATGAGCTTATGACATGCCTGCATACGCACGGCTTTCCGCTCCCCCGGCTGATCCCGACGCACAACGGGGAAACCCTGCTGCAGCTTGACCGGGGGTGGTACGAGGTTCAGGAGTTCATCGCGGGTGATGATTATGATCCCGACCGATTTGCGCAGGTAGCGAGTATTGGCTCGATCCTGGCCCGCTATCACACCGTGGTGCGTGCCTGCCCGGCCCCGCCGCAGGAATCCC
>CAKZQX010000957.1 GCA_937141995.1 uncultured Chloroflexaceae bacterium
TCCAGTTTGAGATGCTGACCAACCGCGATGTGCTCGATCCGGATGCGGAACTTGCCATTCGGATCAACGCCGACAGCGATGCCAAAACCATCACCATTGAGGATAGCGGTATCGGCATGACCCGCGAGGAGATGATCGAAAACCTGGGCACCATTGCTCAGTCCGGGGCGCGGGCCTTCTTGCAACGCGCAAAAGAGGCGCAGCAGACCACCACCGACATTATCGGTCAGTTTGGCGTCGGCTTCTACTCGGTGTTTATGATTGCCGACCGCGTCACCGTGACCTCGCGTTCCTACCGCCCGGAGGCCGAGGCGGCCCAGTGGGAGGCCACCGGCGATGACACCTTCACGGTTGGCTCGGGCGAGCGCACCGCGCGGGGTACAACGATTGTGTTGCATCTTAAGGAGGATGCGGCCGAGTTTGCCAACAACTGGCGGTTGGAGCAGACGATCAAGCGCCACTCGAACTTTGTCTCCTATCCGGTGTATATTGAAGATCGCCAGGCCAACGAGCAGCAGGCGCTCTGGCGGCGGCCGCCCCGCGAGGTTGAGGCCGAGCAGTATCCGGCCTTCTACCGGCAACTGACGCTGGATATGGACGAGCCGCTGTTGCATATTCATCTCTCCACCGATGCCCCGGTAGATCTGCACGCTGTCCTGTTTGTACCGGCCCACCGTGAGCGCGGCATGATCGAGCGCCGCATCGAAGGGCAGATCAAGCTCTACTCGCGCAAGGTGCTGATCCAGGAGGATAGCAAGAATCTGCTGCCGAACCAGTTCCGCTTTATCGAAGGCGTGGTAGACAGCGAAGACCTGCCGCTGAATGTCTCGCGCGAGTCGGTGCAGAGCAGCCCGGTGATGCAGCGGATCAGCAAAACCCTGACCAGCCGCCTGATCCGCGAACTGAATGACCTGTCGGAGAAAGAGCCGGAGAAATACGCAAAGTTCTGGGATCAGTTTGGCGTGTTTATCAAAGAGGGTATTGCCACGGACTATGCCGGGCGCGATGATCTGCTCAAATTGCTGCGATTCCATACCACAAAGTCGGATGGGAACCTGACGTCGCCGGCCGACTACAAGCGCCGCATGCGCGACGAGCAGCAGGAGATCTACTATGTGTCGGCCGGCGACCTGGAAGCGGCCCGTCGCAGTCCGCATCTTGATCCGCTCACAGCGCGCGACCTGGAGGTCATCTTCTTCACGGATGTGATGGACAGCTTTATGCTGACCGGGCTGCGCGAGTATGAGGGCATGAAGTTCCGCAATATCGACGATGCCAACCTGGAACTGCCCGGTGAACCGGAAAGCGCCGAGAGCAGCATCAGCGAAGAGGAGTTTGCCCAGTTAAGTGCGCGCTTTAGCAGCACGCTGGGGGAACGGATCAAGGAGGTCCGCGCCTCCAAAGTGTTGCGCGATAGCCCCGCCCGGCTGGTCGCGGCGGAAGATACCCCCGGCCGCGAGATGCAGCGGGTACAGCATCTGCTGGGCCGCGAGGTCGAAATTGCGCCACGCATCCTGGAACTCAACCGGGCGCATCCACTGATTGCCCGGCTGGCCCAGCGCGCCGCCGCCAACGCCGACGATCCGGTGGTCGCCGCCGGCGCGGAACAGCTCTACGACAATGCGCTGCTGCTGGAGGGGCTGCATCCCAACCCGGCAGCGATGGTGCCGCGCATCCAGGAACTGCTCAAGGCGGCTGCCGGCGGGGAGTAGCAGCTTCGCGGAGATGGCGCAGGCATCCTGCCTGTGCTACCCTGTTGGATACTTTGTTCGTGAGTGTACAATCATTCTGACTCATGGTACAATAGCGAACGCATGGCGTGCAATTTAGCACGCCACTGCTTTAATTTCGGGTTCTAGCACTCGTATACCAAGAGTGCTAAACCACGAATGAGCGATTCAGACCAGGCCATCGCCAGGCGAGGGGGTGTCGTTGCATATATCAGCATGGCCCTGCCGGCGCGCATCCTGGTACGGGGTACATAGCGCGTATGCGGTGATGGAGGTTGCCCACCAGCCATCGGCGGGTTCAACTGACATACCTTACGGCTCGCTGTCACGATGCAGTGGAGTGCAACAGGCATGGCGATGGCGGTGACGGAGGTCGCACGATGACGGCAATCTTCACCGAACGTCGTCAAATGATACTGAAACTGGTAGTCCAGGAGTTTATCGAGAGTGCTACCCCGGTGGCCTCCGAAACGCTGGTGCGCAAATACCGACTGCGCGTTTCACCGGCAACGGTACGCAACGATCTGGCTGCGCTGGAAGACCTGGGCTATTTGACGCATTTACATACCTCTGCGGGCCGCGTTCCAACCGACGCGGGGTATCGCTTCTTTGTGGAGAATCTAATGGATCGCGCGCCGCTTTCACCAGCGGAACAGCGCACCATTCGCCATCAGTTCTATCAGGTGCGTAGCGAACTGGACCAGTGGATTCAACTGGCCGGGGCGGTGCTGGCGCGGACGGCGCAGACTGCCTCGGTGGTAACGCCACCGCGTGCCTATCAGTCGCGCTTCAAGCATCTGGAGTTGATCGCTATCCATGATACAACGGTGTTGCTGGTGCTGGTGCTGCATGATGGGACGGTCAAACAGCAGACGCTAACGCTGGATACCGCCTTGAACCAGGAGGATCTGCGGCGCGCTTCGGGTCGCATTAGCACGCAGTGTGCTCGTCTGCTGACGTCGCAGATTGAGGCACTGCTGGCGCACGATCAGCAGTGCGAGCCGACTGAGTTTACCCCGTTTGAGCAGTATGTGCTTGAGCTTACTGCCCGCGCCATGCGCCAGTTTGAAGATCAGATCAACAAAGAGATTCATAGCGACGGCCTGATCGAGATGCTCAGCCAGCCTGAGTTTATTCCGGCCCTGATCAAATCCGAAGATGCCGATCAGGCGGTCGAGCGGATGCGCCAGGCGCTGGAGATTATCACCAGTGGGCGTATCCTGGGCGCGTTGATTCCGCAGGTGCTTGCCAGCGATGGGGTGCAGGTGGTGATCGGTGGCGAGCATGGCAAGGACGAGATGCGCGAGTATAGCGTTGTGCTGTCACGCTATGGGGTTGAGGGGGCTGTGGCCGGGGTGCTCGGCGTGATTGGCCCGACGCGCATGTCCTACCCACGCT
>CAKZQX010000958.1 GCA_937141995.1 uncultured Chloroflexaceae bacterium
AACGCACCGACGCCGAGCAAGCCGATCTGCGTGCCTTCCTCGAGCGGATCGCGCAGTTCGAGCAGCCCTACCTCGCGAACTTCCCCGTGTTCGGGTGTTTTCACGCCTCGACCGCCGATCCGGCCCTGCTGTTGATTGAGCAGGAGGAGATTCACCATCCGGTGCTCTTGCGTCAGAACATCGTCTGGCTCCCTACCACCGCATCAGGAAATGCGCCGGTTCCAGGTGCCGAGCGTGCGCTGCTCTACCGCGTCAAGGATACCACCCTCCACGTCACCTACCTGGGAACCGGACGCCGGCTGACACTCCCGGTAGAGGGAGGTGTTTCGTTTACCGCCGATCAACCGGACGAGCAGATCGAGGTCGGCTCCTGGACGGTGGATCTCTATGCCGGCAAGGGGCAGCGCTACTACCTGAAGCTCCAGCGGAGCCTGTCTGAAGCGCAGGCCAGTAGCGCGGCGGCCTTTGAAACCGGCATCATCGAACAGGAGATCTACGCCGACGGTTACACCCGCGCCGAGTTGCTTCAGGTGGTGCGCAGTCTGCAACCCTTTAACATGCAGAGCCTGCTTGACCAGGAGCATCTCTTCCTGCGTCCGGCAAATCTCAAACCAGAAGTTGATGTCGCCCTGCTGAACGCGCTAAGAGCCGCGTTCATTGATGAGGAAACCAAGGTCAGATACTGGCGTGCGCAGTACTACCTGCGGCAGCATCCGGAAGCGGACCCGCCGGCCGATCCATACCACAGTCCCCGCTATGAAGGAAGAACAGAGACAATGATCAGGGAGCACTGGGTATACTTCTCTGATGAAACCCCCAGATATTTCCAACGTTCCCGGCAGGCAGACGGCACCCTGCATAGTAGTAGATATGCCGACAGTCAGCAGATCTGGTACTACTGGCCCGAAGCTGATCTGGTAGAGAGCTTTGAGAACCGACAAGAGATAACGCGGGATCGCATACATATGCTCGACAGCGGAATAGGAACTATTTTCATGATGTTGACGGATCCCGGCGAGCAGACCGTTCTCCTGGAACAACCCGACGGAACCCGGGTCATCTCACGGACTGAAACAATCAAGGAAAATAATTTCACGCAGAGTTATCAGAGCCTGCCATTGCCATACCTGGATGACATCGCGCCATTCCCCCTGCAACGTACAACAACCCTGCATCTGTCTGCTGACAATGGTAAACCGGTTGAGATGCGCACCAGCGTCGTTCCATCCAACCAGAACGGTGCCGTTATGCCGGGCCTGATTGAGCAGTGGCAACTCCTCGAAGCTGCCGACATAAGCCTGGAGGAAGCGCCACCGGAACTACGCCACGGCAACCTCCCCCCTGCCTCGGTTCAGTTCATCCGCGACCCGAATACCCATGGGCTGATCGGACAGGTTACGTTATCCCAGGAACTTGACTCAGCGGAGACACCGCTTTTCCTCTTCCCAGACGACTCTCCGTTACAGTTGTACGCCACCAACGATGGTATTACACAGTCAGCGTCAAACACCAACACAGTAGCCCTGGACAACTTACCCCACATACTGGTGCAGATCCACGCCTACCGTGACCCGAATGATGGTGACACGCGCCTCTTGCTGTTCCAGGGGTCGGTGCAACCGCTACGCGCTTTTTTTCAAACCTTGAACAGTCCCTGGTGGGACCGGAGTGAGCCACGCCGGGTCGTTATCGCCGGGCGCGAAGTTGAGGCCTGGCTGATGCAGCGAAACCTGGGGCGGACAGCCCGCTACTGGCTCTTTGCCGAGATCGACGATACCCTGCTGATTGCCGAAGGGAAGGACTCCTGGTTTCTCGATACGGCCATGCCGCTGCTGGAAACGCTCGAAATGAAAGAATCGACATAGCTATGACTGTCATGGCTATGGTTTTTTCACAGTTCTGTGGTAAACTCTAACAGAAGGATTTGGAAGAGGGAAGAGACAACACACGCGTATGAAATACTGGGCTTACCTTGCCGCGCTCCAGATTCTGGGGCGATATGTCTGGTTGTTTGCCCGTCCCACACTGGGATGGTTTTTTATCGCGCTCGGTATCCTGGGATTGTTTTTACCAATCCTCCAGGGTGTGCTGTTTTTGTTCATTGGTACGTCGCTGGTTGGTCGGCGCAATCGGCTTATTCGCTGGGGCCGGGTCCACACCAAACTCTTCATCCGCCGCTGGGCCAAACATCGCATACGGCTTATCGCTATGACCGGGTGCTGGGCGCTTCGGGCACAACGCCAGTTTGCGCGCCAGGAACGCCTGTTACACCAGTGGCTGAACGCGCACTTGTCCCGCAAGCAGCAGGCAGAACAGAGTATTCAGTAGTCCACGTTCTGCCTGCCGTGGCCTTCTTCTGCAACACTCACGGCATAGACGATCTGCCGCTTTTGCCGTAACATTACCGGCGCCGGAACATGGTATACTCTTCAGCCTGGACCCGTCTTCAGGATCTGCGCTGCCGGCCGTTCTGGGCCTCCCAACGGCGACCCCGCGCGCGCAGCAGTCCTGGCCTTATTGCATAATCACCATAAGCAGATGAGAACCATTTCCACAACAGCGCACACACTTGAACGCGCCGGCAACACGATCCACTACTGGCTGACCGGACCCGCCGATTGTCCGCTGGTGGTGTTTACACACGGCGCAACGATGGATCACCACATGTTCGACCCGCAGGTTCCCGCCGTTGCCCAACACTACCGGGTGCTGACCTGGGATGTGCGCGGGCATGGCCGCTCGCAACCCCTCGGCCAGGCTTTCTCGATCCGTACCGCCACCGCCGATCTGCTGGCGATCCTCGACCGGCTTGGGTACCGGCAGGCAACTTTTGTCGGGCAGTCGATGGGCGGGATCATTGCCCAGGAGATTGTGTTTCGCCACCCGGAGCGTGTCACCGCCCTGGTCAACATCGGGAGCGAATGCATTACCCTGAAATTCTCCCTTGCCGACTACCTGATGATGAGCATGACTTCGTCGGTAATGCATCTCTACCCGGCCTGCTTGCTCAAACCGATGATCGCCCACTTCGCCGCAGTTCGCTGCAATGTGCAGGCCTACGCCCTGAATGCCGGCCGGTCAATCTCCCAACATGACTTTCTATCGATCTGGGAGGCGCTGCTGACCTGCTTGCACTACGAGCCTGGCTACCGCATTACCCAGCCACTACTGCTGACACATGGCGAGTTTGATAACTGGGGCAACATCAAGCGGATCACCCCCGTCTGGGCCGCGCGCGACCCGAACAGCCGCTATGTCGTCATCCCACAGGCGGGGCACAACGCAAACCAGGACAACCCGGCATTCTTTAACCGGTTGCTGCTCGACTTTTTGCATGCCCATGTTCCGGTTTCAACCTGATGCCCCTGGAAGAGACAGTCACGCTATCGTTACAAAGAGAAAAATGTGGTAAACTACACGCTACATTTGCAATGTCCGTCACATAGCAGATCTGCATCCCGACCCGGAGTGTGACAGAGAAACCATACGAAAGCCGCTCAGGTTCGAGCTATGATTCAGGTTCGTGTACGCTTTTTTGCCGGACACCGCGATATTGTCGGTCAGCCGGAACTAACCTGTGCGCTGGAGCCCGGTGCAACCGTAGAATCACTGTGGGAGCAACTGGTAACGGACTACCCACGCCTGCGGGGGTACACGGGTCGCCTGCTCTATGCCGTCAACCAGGAGTTTAGCGACTACGCCACAACTTTGCAGGATGGCGACGAAGTTGCCTTCATTCCCCCCGTCAGCGGCGGCACGCATGCCGGCAATGCAGCTACATCCGGCACCCAGGTGGAGCCATTTCAGATTACCAGCGCGCCCCTTGATCCGGCCCCACTCGTAGATTATGTCCAGTCGCCGAAGGATGGCGCGGTTGTCACCTTCGCAGGAGTTGTGCGCAATCATTTCGGCGGGCGGGCAACGGCTTCCCTGACCTATGAAGCCTATGCTGAGATGGCCGTACCCATGCTTGCACAACTGGCCGAGGAGTCCCGATCACGCTGGCCGGTGGGCCGGATTGCTGTCCATCACCGGGTTGGGCGGCTGGAGATCGGCGAGACCGCTGTGCTGGTTGTTGTCGCCGCACCGCACCGGCAGGCAGCATTTCATGCTGCCGAATACATCATGGACCGTATCAAAGAAGTCGTGCCCATCTGGAAGCAGGAACACTGGGCCGACGGCGCAAACGAGTGGCGCGAGTAGGAACATGAGCTATCCCGATTTTGAACGCTGACCAGAGAACCAATGCCTGAACTTCCTGAAGTAGAAATTGTCGCGCGCAGCCTGGCCGCACAGGTGCTTGATCGGCAGATCAGCGCAGTTGAGAAGCTCGACTGGGAGCGCATGGTCGAGACACCCGACCTGCCGACATTCCTGAGTTGTCTGCCGGGGCGGCGCATCCACGCGGTGGGACGCCGCGCCAAATGGCTGTTGTTAACTCTCGATGCCGGATGGAC
>CAKZQX010000959.1 GCA_937141995.1 uncultured Chloroflexaceae bacterium
GGCCGGGGCAACGATGCTGGAGGGCGTATCGCTGGACTGCGTCGTCGTCGTGAAGTCCATGTCCGACTGCCCGCGCCGCTCATGCCGGCCGCCGTTTGTCTCCTCATGTGTCCGCGCATGCTGTGGCGCTGCTCCCGCCTCATAGCGCCGCTCCTGCTCGTGCCGGGCGCGGTCAAACTCATCCGCAAACTGTGGCAGATTCTCCTGGAGCATGCTGCGCAACGTATTGGTTGCCGTTGAAATGGCCGCTCGCCGCAGTGCTTCGATTTCACCGCCGAACTGCTCCTGCATTGTGGACCGGACGCCTGAACCGGAGCGGCGTTCCCGATCGCCGTAATACTCCCGGTGGGCTCGCTCCCGCGATGGTTCCTGTCCCTGGGAGGGATGATACTCCTGGTGTGCCCGTTCACCATTACTTTCGGACGGGCCATACCCCCGGCGCATTTCGGCCGGCGTGGGGTTTTGGGTATAGTAACTGGTTTCATCCAGGTAGCGATAGCTCTGACGAGGACGCTCGTAGTAGTCATCGCGGTCATAGCCCCGGCGGTGGGCCGCATACTCATAGTCGTAGTCGTAATGACCGCCCCGACTCTCGGAGCCGGTTATACTGCCAAGTACAAAACCCGCCAGCACCGACGCGCCGAGCATCGTCCAGGGGCGTTCATTCACCATCCGCTGAACGTTAACCTTCTCTTTCACCTGCTCAACTTTTTCGTAGGCCGACTCTTTGACATCGTCAACGGTATCGTACACCTGCGACTCAATCTGCTCCATCTTGTCGGTCATTGACCCACGGGTCTCGTCTATTTCTTGCCGGATGGACTCTGTTCTCTGATCCATTCTGCATCCTTTCTTACACTATCAATCGTCTCATGGGGCGTCGGGTCCAGTTGCTGGAGCCGCGAGCGACCGACCAGCAACATAATCGCCCCGATAATTGCCATAACAACGCCAACAATCAGGAAAGAAAGCCAGACGTCGATATCAAATACTTCGGGGAGCAAAAATGCAACTGCAAACAACAGAAACAGCCCCCCAAGTGCAGCGACGGCAGCACCACCAGCGATTGAAATAGCACCCTGGAGCCCTTTCTTGACCTCAACCCGAACTTCATGTTTCGCCAGATCTACCTCTTTGCGAAACAGGTGCTGGGCATCGGCCACCATCTCACCCAGGATGTGCGCAACCGATTGACCACTCTCAGCTAACTCTGGTCTGTGGCTACCATGGTCGGTATGTTGCGCTGCATCAACCTCATACTCCCGTACCGCATGTTCGCGGACTACAGCCGCGTCTTTCCCTTCACTCATCATCTTACCTCCTACCGCTGCGGAACGCCTTCCCTAACAGAAAGCCGACGCCCGCGCCTACCAGCAGTGACTCTACCGGATGCCGGCGAATCGTCGTCTCCAGATCACCCCGAACCGTATCCGGGTTCGAATGACGCAGATAATCACCACCCCGATCAAGCGCATCGGCCGCACGGTACGCTGCCGTACCCGCCTGACCTTGCGGAGCACGTTCGCGCAAGCGCTGGGCCATACTCTCCATCTGCTCACCCGTCGAGGTCATGGTTGAGTCGGCCCGATCTTTTGTTTCGCCATGCTTCGCCTTGACCGTCGCCTTGACCTCATTACTGTCTGTCTCACGGAGGCGGGCAGCAACATCATGGGCTTTGTCGGCGGCCTGATGCGCCGCATTACTCACCTTGGCGGCCATATCATCTGCCTTGTGACTTGCCTGCCCCGCCACCTGATGTGCGGTGGCGCTCACCCGGCCGGTCGTCTCGTCGGCCTTCTGGCCGGCCTTGTCGGCTGTCTGATGCCCGGCGGCGCTAATACGATCCGCCGTCCGGTCAGCCTGCGCCGCTGATTGATCAGCCGCGCGCTCGATCCGCTCGGCAGCACTGGTCGTCTTCTCGTCATACTGGTGCTCCGGATCCTGGCGCGCACGCTCACCGGCCTCAATAATCCGATTGACCTTCTCCTCAGTTGACGGCTGCCCGGTCTTACGTCCGCGTTCACGTTCAGTCATTATGGGCTCCTTTCATTCTGCACAAAATTTTGCACACTTTCTCTGGATCTAAATGTAATATAGCAAAATGTGTGCCGGCTATGAACCAGATTCATGATTTTATCAAGATAGTGGAAAAAAAGAGGAGAAAGACCAGGCTATTCGCATAATGCAGCCTGGCCTTGCACCCACTTCAACCACGCAGATCTGGTATTTCCTTATCGAACGTTGCGATGACTCCAAGCTTTTTGCGTATCCTTCACCGCCCGCTTCCCAACCGCCGGATCAGTGTCCTCAATTTCATGAGCCACGACGAGTGGGACGACTTCGCTGATCTCCACAATCAGCGGTGTCACCTGCTTAAGATAGCCGACCGCGAGTTCCGCAGACTGGGGATGTTTGAGTGCCTGGCCGGTCGTATGGAGCATGGTGTAACTGATGGCCGACAGGCTCATCGCGGTGTAGGTGTCGCGCAGCATCTTGGAGACGGTATCGGTGCGAATCTTGTCATAGGTACCGGCAGCAAGCCCGGCAACCGCCGAAACTGCTTTCTTCACCGGCGAGGTTGAGTCGCCCCCCAGGTTCGACAGAAGTTGCTCAAGTCCGGGGATGTGCCCCTTGAGGGTACTCTGGATCTTGGTCAGCACCTGCTGCGTCTCCGGGTAGTTGCTGGTGCGCTTATCCTCGATCTGGCGATCAACCGCATCAAGAATATGTTTGTCAAGCGAAATCATATCACTGACATACTGCTGGAGTGTTTCTTGTGGGTTTCCCATGGATTACTCCACTTCTAGACACGCATTCATTGCGTGTATGAAATACTTTGTATACATCGACAAGCGATAACCTTTCTTCGCTTCATGTGTCATCAAGCAAGAAGTGTGCCGGCCTTACCCACCAAGCGAAAAAATGACAATGATGATCACAAGCAAGGCCACAAAGCCGACAATGCCCACAATCGGCAGCCAGGAAGCATAAGGGCTGCGCGGACGTTCATACACTTTAGCATTCGACGGCCCGGTGGATTCTGCTTCGGCTGCATGATTAGTCTGAGTATTCTCCTGATCAGTCATATAAACCTCTCTTCTGAATAACACGACGTACGCGGTTGCCCACCCAAAAGAAAAAACGTACCATGCTGCCGGAGGCGAATCGGGCCAGTTGTCTAGGCAGACGCCTGGGTTTGGAACCGACCGCGTAACTCCTGTGAATAACAGAACTTACGCGGT
>CAKZQX010000960.1 GCA_937141995.1 uncultured Chloroflexaceae bacterium
TGGGGGTGGTGGTCTGGAGTCTGCTGCGGCTGGCGCTGGATCGGCTTGGGACCACCGTTCGGTAGGATGGTCGCACACCCGGTACTGCTAAACTTCTTACACTTTGTAGTAAATCGTGTTTGGAAAACCCAGCCCAATCCAGCGTTCGAGCGGCGAACCGGCCGGTCATCTATGCCGGCAGTCTTCGCCGTCCAGTTCCCCCGGATGCCATTCCTACGCGATATTGTGGTAGTACTCAGCGTGCTGGTTAATGGTACCATAACTATTGACAAGACCTCACCCCCTGTGCTACTATTCGGAAGTATATATTTCGTTTATGTAAATTTAGTACAGATTATCTAGTAGCTGTTTTGCCGTAACAGAACAAAAGAAATGCCGGACAGGTTTCTAACAGGACCGCATCCCATGATCGGGGAATTTGTGGTAAAATTGCTCCCGATGTGTAAACCGAATTAGAGCGATGCGCGCAAGCGGAGAATCATCTCCGGCGCTTATCACACCAGGTTAGCCTCAATAACACCTGTCACACATACTGCATCCCGGCACCTCACTCAACGCCTTATCACACCGATACACGGGAATGCAGTTCGCCAAGCGCGGTGGGTGGCGGTGCCGGTATCCAGGCGGTTGTTCCGAATCAGGTGGTACGTTTCGCTTGCCGACGCCTGTTATTCGTGTTAAAATAGAACAGAAGTTCTGTAATCAGGTCACGCGCCAGACAGGGGTAGTCCCCGGAGCCAGTTTCGAATGTGGCAATTCGCATATATATTTTTGTAGTTGTATTCATAGGTGCAGCGTTGATACTGACTGGTTGTGCCGAACCACTCCAGACAGGTCGTCCACCGACGCTTGAACCCTCTGCATCGTTGCCAGGGCCAGATATGATGTCCCCGGCAATATCTACGAGTCCCACCCCTGAAATTGCCGACGTGACCCCTTCGGTTGCGGAATTGCCGGCGACTTCGCCACCGTCGCCCGCTTCCGAGAGTCCAACGATACCGCTTACCGAGACGGCGGAGTTAGCGCCAACCGCCGGCCCTGAGCCAGAGTTGACCATTGTACCGCCAACCCTGCCCCGGCTGACAAATGAGGAGCGCTGGCGCGCACAGCAGGCCAATCGCGAGGTCTTTGCAACCCCGCAAGCCTATACGACTTCCAGTAGCCGGCTCTGGTGGTATGATCCCATAAATCAACAGCCTGTTGCGCTGGGGAATTTCTCCGGTCCCTTTGTTGCACAGGCCCGGTTTCAACTGGTTGGTCAGGAGGGGGGGGCCGCCCTGGAAGTACCCTATCAGATCAACGAAAGTTATGGGTTAACGGCTCTGTCGCCGGCACTGGTTCAAAGATTACGCGATGCCGGGTACGAAGACTGGGTCGAAACATATATCATTCTCGCGCCCGATGTTCAACCAATCGATGCGGAGGAGTAAACACTGGACTGTCATCCTGTATTAATCCGATCTGCGAAAAACATCGGGGTGGTTGAGTTTATAAGAAAGTTACGCGAACACAGAGATCGCTGATGCTGACTTTCAATGCCGTAAGCAGGTTTCATGAAAGTGCAGGTTCCTTCATCAGCGTATTACGTAGTCGTTCTACATTGTTGTCGTCGGTATAGTCACAAATTATACCGCATCCAGAAAGGTGGCACCACGTGAGCAGTCGCTATCTCGACATGGTACGAGGACAACGACGCCGGAGTAGTGGGGTGCAGTTTACCGCGAAAACGTTGCTGGCCCTGCTGGCCTTTATCGCTATGGGCGGCTCGGGCGTCTACTGGTGGGGCGTTCAGAGCCAACTCACCGATAATGTGGTTGTGGCCGGCGCATTTACGGCGATCCTGGTCCTGGCCCCACCTAGTTTGACTTCATTCTTGATTCCGTGGTCACCTGGTGGGATGCTCCTACAAAAAATCAATGCAAAGACCTGGGGGTATGCCGTGATTATCGGCGCATCCCTCTATTTGCTCTACTACTCGTTCGAGATCCAATATAGCTGGTGGGCTGCCCAGCCGACAGTTGCCGACACCGGGTTGATTTTGCAACAGGTTATCATCGGCATTATCGGCTTTATCCTGATCCCGGCATTGCTCTGGACACCCGTGACGACGGATGAACTGGTTGAGCAGGTGCGGCAGGCACATCTGGTGAAGCGCTATGAACTGCAAACCCAGGCCGATATTGCGATCCTGCGCAGCACACTGCTGCATGCCCAGGAGAAAGCCCTGGTCGGTTTTGCCAATTTGACTGTCGGGGAGCGGGCTGAACTGGCCGCGGTCATGCAGGGACTCGTGACCGGCATTGACCAGACCCTCCGGGAAATTGGGCAGAGTGTCAAAACGGTCAGTGGCGCGACGATCCCCTTCCATAGCTTGAATGATAATGAGGAGATCCAGAAGTATCTCGATTATGTCCACGACAGCCTGACCAGTGGTGAAGCCTGGGGCGATGTGGCGCGCCTGCCGGAGCGGCGTAGCGGATCGACCCGGGTGCCGGCATTGCGAGAGCAGAATGACGAAGCAATGCTGGAAGAGATGATGCACAGCCGGGTACCGGCTGTCACGCAACCTTCGCGCCGACGCGAGATGGAATTTGACGATCTGCAAGACTTCTCGCCGAGTCAACTGCGCGAAGAGTATGAGGATGTACGCCGTATGTCGTCAAATATGCGCGCGACGGCTGCGCAACGGCGCCAACTACGGGCCGGTCGAAACCGCCGGAAGTCATACTCAGACGAATGATAGCACAAACGGTGAGGGTGAGGCTCTATGCGCGGGTATCACTATAGTACAACTAAACAACTTCCAGAACGTATGCTTTTTGAACTGGCGGATCTGCTGGCGCTGCAACTCCACGAGCGCCTGGGTGCGCGGGTTTATATGCTGCCTCGCAGCGACGTAACGGAACTGATTATGCCATTCATTGATGATCTGACATTTGAAGATCAGCGTACCGTCGCCTGGATGATCTGGCATCTCTTTCAGGATGCATTGGAACTGGAACTCGAAGACGAGCGTTAAGCTATGCAGCGTATCGGTATTCTTGGGGGGACATTTGACCCGATTCATTATGGGCATCTGGTTATTGCAGAGGAAGCGCGCTGGACGCTCGGGTTAGCGCAGATCTATGTTGTACCGGCGGCCCAGCAGCCCTTCAAGCAGGGTCAACAGCGTGCTAACCCGGCGCAACGCATGGAAATGGTAGAACGTGCCTGCGCCGGCAATTCTGCGCTGGTTCCCTCCGATGTTGAGCTTCGGCGCACGCCTCCCTCGTATACCATTGATACATTGCAGGATTTTCGCAATCGGCTGGGCGATAGCGCTACGATCTGGTTTATTGTGGGTGGAGATGCGCTGGAGTCGCTGCCACACTGGCACGCGGCCGCGGAGATTATTTCGCTGGCACGTCTCGCGGCGGTGGGTCGCCCCGGTTCTGCCCCGGATCTCACCTGGCTTGATGCGGCCCTGCCGGGGTTGGCAAACTCCACTGACCGCGTCACCGGGCCACAACTGGATATCTCCAGCACTGCGCTACGCCGGCGTGTTGCCGCCGGGCAACCGATACGCTACCAGGTACCGGAGGCAGTACTGACCTATATTGTCGAACAGCGGCTCTACCAGACGTAGCGCCGCTGTTTGCTTTCGTTTGCTTCTTTTCACAGTTGCACAGCCAGACTGGTGCCTCAGGCCGTTCTCCGTCCCGATCCCAGATAGATCCCCAGGCCGATTAGCAGCACGGGTAGCCAGACCAGTCCGCCGGCAAAGAAGGCCGGCAGATTCGTCGCGGCAACGATGATTCCAACCGCAAACAGTGGGACAGCCGGGTAGATCGGCCAGTGGCTGCGTAAATTGAACATGGCGCGTCCCACAAACAGGATCGTCAGAAAGCCCAGCGCCAACCCCCAGAGTACCGATACGCCCTGGGTAACATCGGCAAATGTGACGCCAACACTCAGACCGGCCAGGATACATCCGGGAATCACCAGTCCAAAAACACGCTTCCAGAAGGCAAAGAAGAGAAAACAGCCGGCAATGGTCAGCAGCACCATGCCGCCTTCAAACTCCAGATGCAGCGGCGCAACGCGGCTTAGCAGCAACAGCACACCCAGGCCAATCAACGCCAGGGCTGCAAGATTATTACGACCATCGGAATGGGCGGGAGCGATGGTATCCTTCGGAGGCATAGACGGGAGTTGCTGCGTCTGCCGTCCGGCGGAGGAACGCTCCGCCTGCCGGGCATGTTCGGTATCCTGCTCGGTATACTCGGATTGCATAAATCCTCCTTCGCTGGAACATATGCATATGCTTTAACTGTATACATTTGACGTACGCGGGTTGCGGCGTGTTGCGTCCGATAGCATGTATCTGAACAACATTGTTTAGCTGTTGTAGATCAGGGGTGCCATCAACGTTAGCGTAGGTGCGGCTTGATGAACTTTGAGGATTAGATCTGGATATCACCGCTCAGGAGTCCCGGCTTCAGCCGGATCAGACGTTCCCGGCAGGATGCCACTGTCCCGGCAGGCATTCCACCGGCTAAAGCCGGGACTCCCGGTCATTTCATACCCGAAATATTCCCTAAAAGTTCATCGTTAATCAGCCGGATCGAGCTTTCCCGGCAGGATGTCGCTACCAAGGCAGGCATCCAACCGGCTAAAGCCGGGACTCCCGGTCATTCATATCCGGAAGATGTAGGTGTGGCTTGCAGCCGCACACCTGGTTACATCGCCGTTGAGTGAGAGTGATACAATAAAGCGACGACAAACATATGCAGGAGAGAGTTTGATGCGCCGAAATGGACGAGCACGCAACTATACTACGCTGCGTCATACCGGCGAACAGGTTTTATCGCTGGTGTACGGCAATGGCTGGCCGGCAGAACTGATGTACCGGGTTGGACTGCACCGCACCTTCAACGTTGAGCAACACCAACTGGTTGTGCCGAACCATACGGGCACCGGCGATGCGCCTGCCCGTCCACTGCGGATTGCCTTTGCGTCAGATTTTCACGCAGGACCGATCACGCCGGCGCGGGTTATTGCCACTGCGTGCCAGGCATTGACGCAAGCACAACCGGATGTTTTGCTGCTTGGCGGTGACTTTGTCTCGTTAGATGCCCGACATATCGATACCCTGATTGAACACCTCGCGCCGATCCCGGCACCATACGGTCGCTTTGCCGTCCTGGGCAATCATGACCTCTGGGCCGACGAACAGTATATCATCCGGCAACTGGAGGCCATCGGCATCCGAGTATTAATGAACCGTAATGTTCAGTTGGCTCCGCCGTTTGCGCATGTCTGGATCTGTGGGCTTGACGACATTTGCGAGGGTACACCGGATGTCACCAGCGCGTTTGCGGGAGCCGAGGGCGTACGAATTGTGTTAATGCATGCGCCGCAGGGTCTGGAAGATCTACCGGAGCAACCGTTTACACTGGCGCTGTGCGGGCATACCCATGGTGGCCAGATTGTACTACCAAATGGAAAACCGGTTTTTATTCCGCCGGGAAAGCTCAACCAAAAATTCCTCCACGGACGATTTCATGTTGGACCGCAGCAACAGAGTCTGCTGCTGGTTAGCCGGGGCATCGGGTGCAGCACATTGCCCGTACGCCTCTTTGCCGATCCCGATATTCTGCTCTGTGAGATGGCCTTCATCTGACCCGAACGCGGACATGCAACATACTCGCTACACAAACCGTACTATGTGATGCTACGCTTGATATCAACGGCCTCGAAGGAGTTATAGATATGAAGTGCCGAATATGTGGAACAGTTATTGAACCGTATGATGCCCAGTTTTGCCAGAACTGCGGGATAAGGGTTACGGCTACATCCAGCGCGGGCAAAGAAACGATTGCCATGCCCGCCGGCGATACACAGCGCGTCGAGGCCCCCTCGGTTGAATCATACTCACCACAACCACGACCCTATGCGCCGCACCCCCAGCATGCATCGTCTGCTACGCCTCAGTCGTCCTATGGAGCGTCACCGCCTGCACCGCTACCCTACGCGCCACCGCAGCACGCACCGTATCAGCCTGCTATGTTGCCGACCAGCAGCGCCGCAACGATTAGCCTGATCCTGGGGATCATTGCCTGGACGGTTTTGCCGCTGCTGGGTGCCATTGGTGCCGTCATTGCCGGTCACATGGCCCGGCGGGAGATCCGTGATGCGAATGGGTATATCCGGGGTGATGGGATGGCGACAGCCGGGCTGATCCTGGGGTATCTCCAGCTTGTGCCAACGGTGCTGGCCGGTTGCTTCTTCTTTATGCTGTTCGTGGTGATGATTGCGGCTGCCTGAGAATCACGACAGCGCGGCGAATCCATTCCCAGGCTGATGGAAGTTCGCCGCGCTCTTGCTGTTTTTCTTTCGCACG
>CAKZQX010000961.1 GCA_937141995.1 uncultured Chloroflexaceae bacterium
AGGTCAAAGTCGTAATATTCCAACCGGCGCGACGACGATATCTGAGGAATAAACTGCTGCTGTAATTCCGGGTCAGGGTGCGATATTGGCAGCAACAGGCGGAAGTAGGCCCGCTCGGTGCCCTTCTCGGCCTGGCACCAGACTTCACCCCGATGCCGGTCGGCCACATCTTTCAACGTCAGCGGGATGCCCTCTCCATTCGTAACCAGCGTCTGATGTTCCCAGACGCGCAACGTCTCAATATCAACCGGCGAGCCCTCCCAGATCAAGTCGAGCCGCACAAAGCGCCCGCTCCGCTCCAGGCGAAATGACACCTGCGTAATCCTCAGTTCATCCCGCAGGCGGCTCATGATGTAAGTCAGCGCCTGCACCACCGAGTAACTGTCGATCTTGAGCCAGAGCCGCTCGTCCACTGCGATGATGCGGGTGGCAACTCCCAGTTTGGTCTCGAAGCGGCGCTGCACCGCCGAGATCAGGTCGCTGCCATGCATATCTTCCAGGGACCATTGCGATTCGAAGTACTCCGCCGAGTCCTTCACAGTTTTATCGAGCTCCGCCCCCAACGCAATCGCCTCTTCGCGGATAATTTTGGTAAACATGGTCAGGCGCTGCCGGCCCATGTCGGGATATTCTAGAATATTCTCAATCGCCGCGCGGATATTCGCCAGGGAAGACCGAGTGCTCTCGACCAGCGATTGGGTCAGGATATCCTTGCGGTTGCTGACCTCGAACCGGCGGGTAATATCTTCCATGGTCAGCACAAACCCGGTCAGACTCTGCTGCTTATCCCGGACAGGGGCCATGCTGACGCGGATCAGTTGCCCACCCATGGCGCTGGTGACAAAATGTGACACCAGGCTGCTGTGACCCTGCCCAATCGCATGGTGCAGATTATCCAGCGCATGGGCAATAATATTGCGGTCAATAATTGCAAAGATCGAGCGGCCCAATCCGACCAGTCCCCCGACGCCATTGGTGCCATTGGTTGCCGGTTTGTCGGGGTGCTGGCTCAACAACTGGCGGGCGCGGTTATTGTAGAGCAGCACCTGCCCGTCGATGTTGCACACCAGCACCCCCTGGGTAAGTTCAGACATCAGCGCGGCGAGGATATCCTTCTCCTCTTCCAGGTCGGCGCGTGCCGCACGAATGCGGGTCTCGACATCTGTTTGCAAATCCTGGTGGCGGTCGGCAAAGCTGTTGATCACCACCGCCAGTCGCCGGGTCTCGGAAGGACCGGTGGGCGTAATGCGATGGTTCGGGTTGGCGGTCAAAATCAACCGGGTTTCTTCGTGCAAGCGGGTCGCGTGCGTATACACAATAAACAGCCGCTCAACCGCAAACACCAGGCCAATCAGCAGCATAAACGTAAACAGCATAATGATAAAGATGCGCTCGGCCAGAATCTGCTGAAGAAAAGCCTGCTCTTCGGCGGTCAGGTTAAACCAGATGATCAGCACACAGATGCCAATCATATAGATAACAAAGCTAAAAAGACCGGCGACGCTGAGCGCGAATTTAAGTTTCAGGCTCATTCGGCACCTCCTGACAGCGCATACACCTGTTCCAGCAGTTCCTTGGTCGAAAAGGGTTTAGTAATATAGGCATTTGCGCCCAGCGCCATACCCTTAGCAATTTCGATCTCGCGGCCCTTGGCCGTAAGCATAATAATTTTAATTGCTTGCCAGGTAGGATTCTCCCGAATCTTCTGGCAGACTTCAAAGCCGCTGCGCAACGGCATCATCACATCGAGCAGAATCAGATCAGGGTTAAACGTCCCGACCGCGGCCAGTGCCTCCTCACCATTGCGCGCGATCTGCACTTCGTAGCCGTTCCGCTCCATCAAAAATTCCAGCGACATTACAATGTTTGGTTCATCATCGGCAATCAGCACTCTCTTTGCCATACAGTTTCTCCTACGCGCTGCGCACAGCCTACCGGGCATCCCCAGGGGCCAGGCTGGTTATACCGGTTCGTCTACCACTTCCTGCGATGCAGGCACACTCCCCTCTTCTGCAAGCGGGCTCCGGCATGTGGATGCGGCAAACGGCAGGGTAAATGCGAAGGTCGCACCCGCGCCGGGGGTACTCTCTACCCAGAGTTCGCCGCCAAAATGAGTCATAATCTGGCGACTGATCGGCAAGCCCAACCCCGTTCCCTGCGGCTTGTCGGTCATGGTATCGCCAACCTGACGGAATTTATCAAAAATAATCTGCTGATCTTCCAATTTAATCCCCGGCCCATTGTCCTGCACCTGCACACATACGCTGCTGTTGTGTGTGCGCAGGTTGACCTGCACCAACCCGGCGGTGCCGTCACAGAACTTCCCCGCATTGGAAAGCAAATTGAGCATTACCTGCATCAGACGGTCGCGGTCGGCCAGCACGGGGAAAGCACTGTCGGGCAGATCAACCTTAACTTCAACATGCTGCTCGTTGAACAACTGGCTGGTTGCGGTCAGGGCATCTTCAACCACTTCCCGCAGATCGACTTCAGTGATATGCCATTTCACATTGCCCGATTCAATTTTAGATAGATCCAGCACCTGGTTGATCAGCCGGGTCAGACGCTCGCTCTCTTTGACAATTATCGTCAAGAATTTACTGCGCTGCGCGATATCCATATCAGGCGTATCCAGCAAGATTTCTGAGAAGGCACGGATCGATGTTAACGGCGTGCGTAGTTCATGCGTCACAGTTGAGATAAAATCATCCTTGAGTTGATCAAGTTCTTGCAGTTGCTGATTCAGTTCGCGCAGTTCAGTCGTTGCCGCTTCAAGTTCGCGCGACTTCTGCTCAAGTTGGCGGCTGTAGGCCCGCACTTGCGAAGCCTCTTCCAGAATGTCCATCACTTCACTGGTACCCAGCGGCTCCTCTTTCACCGCCGACGAGACCATCACCCGCGCCGATGCCGAACCGATGGTTCCCGCGAGTTGCGTCTCGGCAAAATGCACAAACTCAGCATCCGCCTGCAATTCATGCATCCCGCGCAGCCCCAGCCGGTGAGCGTAGCCGGTGAATGCCTCCTTCGCCCGCCCTGGCCCCAGGAAGCGGCTCAACAGCGTATGCAGATCAGCCACACTGGCCGTGCCCCGCCAGAAGCGCGAGCCGCGCTCATCGGCATGCTGAAATACATCGACAAAGAGCACGGCCTGGCTATGCTCGGCAGCACTCGGACGGCTCAAGAGCGACCCGCCGATGTACCCGCCAACATTGAGCAGCAGGCTCCAGAGCAGCGTGTGCGACACATGGTCCAGTCCTTCCAGGCCGAACAACGCGTAGGGGTTAAGCAACATGATGTCGAACGGCCCCGCCTCAACCAGACTGCGCGGCAGCCAGCACCAGCTTGCCTGCGCCAGCGAGGGCAAAAAGAGCGTGTAGCCCCAGACCAGGAAGCCCAGACCTAACCCGATCAGCGCGCCCCGACGGTTGCCGCCCTTCCAGAACATGCCCCCCAGGATGGCCGGGGCAAACTGCGCCACCGCCGCAAACGACACCAGGCCAATCGAGACCAGCGCCGGTTCCTCGCCAATCAGCCGGAAATAGCCATAACCCAGCAGCAGCACCAGCACAATTGCCCCGCGCCGGATCAGCAAGAGCAGACCACTCAGATCGGCGCGCTCTGTCAGGCGCAACATCTTCAGTCGAAGCAGCACCGGCATAACCAGGTCATTACTGACCATCGTGCTAAGGGCAATCGTTTCCACGATAACCATACCGGTTGCCGCCGACATCCCGCCAATAAAGACAAACAGCGCCAGTAACTCCTGCTGATGCAGCATCGGCAGCGTCAACACAAAATAGTCGGCATCAACCTGTCCGGGCGCAAACTGCAGCAACCCGGCAAAGGTAATCGGTAGGACAAAGATATTGATTGCCACCAGATAGACCGGGAACAGCCAGACCGCTTTGTTGACATGTGCCTCATCGACATTCTCAACCACCGCCACCTGGAACTGGCGCGGCAGGAACATAATCGCCAGCATCGAGAGCAAGATCAACCCGGCCCAACCGCCATAGCTCCCCGCCGTTGCCTCAAATGTCAGCAGTTGCGGCAGATCTGCCGCCTGCGCAGTGGCAAACAGGTCGCCAAAGCCGCGGTAGAGCCCGAAGGTCACAAACGCACCGACAGCTAGAAATGCCAGCAACTTGACCACCGACTCAAAGGCAATCGCCGCCACCATCCCCTCGTGACGCTCCGTCGCATCCAGATGGCGCGTGCCAAAGAGGATAGTAAAGGCCGCCAGCAGCAGCGCAACATAGAACGTAGTATCTTGCAGCACCGGAACCGCTTCCAGGTCGGTGGGCATAACGATGGCGGGGTACTGTAGCAGAATGGTAAAGCTATTGGCGACCGCCTTCAGTTGCAGCGCAATGTAGGGCAGGATGCCCACGACGGCGACAATCGTCACCAACCCCCCCAGGCGAGTACTCTTCCCGTAGCGCGAGGCGATAAAGTCGGCAATCGAGGTAATCCGGTACGTTTTACTGATGCGAATAATCTTACGTAGTACCAGCCACCAGAGGATTGCGATCAGCGTTGGCCCCAGGTAGATCGGCAAAAAGCCAATGCCACTGTTGGCTGCCCGCCCCACACTGCCGTAAAACGTCCAGGAGGTACAGTAGACCGCCAGCGACAGCGCATAAATGTAGGGGTTACTAATAATGCTACGGCCCACGTCAGCGCGTTTATCGCCATAGTAGGCGATAGCAAATAACACGCCGAGGTAGGCGAAAGATACAACGAGAATAACCCAGCCCTGTAGCATGACTCAACTTCCGCGTTGTGCTGACGCCTAGCGTCGCCGTTCCACAACCAGCGCCACCAGGCCGATAATACTGATCCAGGCAGTGAAAATATATACGTACAGGAGGGGAATACCCAGCACTGTTCCATTGGTGCTAAAGAGGGCAAGCAGCGGATAGTTAAACAGCACACACCCTAATAAAAATAGTGCAACTAAGCGCTGAACCCTGATATGTTGCCGATCCATCACGCTTCCTTCTTCGTATAGGCGCAGATATACCGAATTCTACAGGGAATCCAGATGCAACAGCGTGTAGCCACATATGCGATGATGGTGATTCCGGTCCAGACGAAAGCGAGAGGAGTGACAGGTATACCATTAGCTTCCGACCACCGCGGTACCGCTATGGTACAGGGCGACCGGGAATGCTATGCAGTACTCACACCGGACAACGCCGCCTGGGGGCTCCTCCAGGTTGGCATATGGCGTAGAATCGGCGCGGTATCCCCGCTCCTTTGCGGTCAACCATTCATTTACAGGACTTACGCGGTTGACATGCAAACCGGACGTTTGACCCGATGGCAGCCTGATGCGCCTGCGGCA
>CAKZQX010000962.1 GCA_937141995.1 uncultured Chloroflexaceae bacterium
CGCCAGGCTGCGCTGCTTGTAGCGGGCGGCGTCGGCGGGGTTGTTGCGCCGCCAAATGCGGATCGGCATGTATTTCTGCACTTCGTAGAGCAGGTAGAACTGGCGGCGAATCAGCGCGGCGGGCGACTCGTCACGGGGCCGGCCGTACCCTTCCCAGAAGGCCGGTTCGCTGATACCGCAGTAGTCCAGAACGGCAAATTCGATTTCGCTATCGCCCCAGAGTGCGCGGTCAAAATCAACGATCCCGGTGACATTGCCCGACAGATCGATCAGGATGTTCTGGCTCCAGACATCCATGTGCAGCAGGCAGGGCGTCACCGGATGCTCAAACTGGTGCAGATGCTGATCCAGCAGGTCGCGCATGTTGTCGGCTTCCGCGGGCGTGTAACTGCCACAGGCAACCACATCGTCCAGCAACTGGTGCCACATCACGCGGAATGCAGCGGCCCAGGTCGGCTGCGGCTCCATTGGCTGATGCGCGCCCAGGTAGCCGTATGCCGCATGTCCCAGGCATTCTGTGGCGGTCAACGTATGCAGTTCGCGCAGGTAGCCGCCCACCTGCCGCAACGCCTGCTCGAACTGCGCGTGGGCGAGGCCGGGAGCCTGGCTCAGGGGCATACCGGGCAGCGCCGTCATCAACAGGTAGTCGCGGTCGATCCGGGAGCGGCTGAAGTCGCAGGCGACAATCTCGGCTACGGGAATATGCGTTCGGCTGCGGATAAGCTGGTGCAGTTGCGGCTCCTGGCGCATCATCAGGCGCTCGTAAAAGAGGAAGCCCGCGTCGTCCGGTGGGGCAATACGCAGTACAAACCGGGCCGTCCCATGCTCAACCATGTAGGAGCTGTTGTGCTTGCCTGTCGGGATCGGCGCAAAGCACAGCGCCGCCGGGTCGGTCTTCAGATGTGGGGCAACCAGTGTAGCAAGGGTTTCGGTAGCGAAAGACTCGGCCACAACTGCCTCCTTTTACATATCCCAGGTTGCATCTCCATAGAATTCGCCAAAGTCTTTGCTTAAGAATGTCTCAATCGCCGCGCGTTTGTCGCCCAGGCGAAACTCGGACCCATGACCGGGGCAGCAGATCGTCTCATCCGGCCAGGATAATACCACCGTGTGCAGGGTCTGCCGGGTGGTGCGAAAGCCCTCCACCGACCAGGTTTTACCGGGACCGTCCGCAAACAGCGTGTCGCCGACGATAATCCGCCGGTCGCCCGCAAGGGCAAAACTGAGCATATCCTCGCTGTGACCGGGCGTATGGTAGACCTCCAGCGTGTGCGCGCCGACCGGCACTATGTCGCCATGGCTCAGCCAGCGATCGGCACTCGGAGTAATGCCCCGCGAGCGCGGGCCGGGATAGGCCATCAGCGGCACCTGCATCTCGGCGACCATTGTATCGAGCGCGCCGACATGATCGCGGTGGGTATGCGTCAGCAGGATGGCCTCCGGCGTGGTATCCGACAGCATGGCCCGCAGCGTCTCCGGCTCATCGCCCGGATCGATCAGCACGCTCCGGCGTGTCGTGGGGCAGACCAGGATGTAGGTATTCATCGGCCAGGGACCAACGGCGCGGGTGCGCAGTTCCAGCGCTGTTTCACCAGATGTCATCACTTTACCTCCTCTGCTTCGTGATATCTCCATCCTACCACAACTCTCTTGGTACGGCGGACCGTCACGAGAGTAGGGGCGCAGCATTGGCCGGGCATAAGCCTGGCAGACGGTATCTGTTAGGCCAATGCTGCGCCCCTACTGCTATAATATCTGTAGAGAACGTAGAATATTCCTCTCTCGCTGTACCCTATACCCTATACCCTGTACCCTGTACCCTGTATCCTGATGAGGACTGCCATGCGTATTCGACCAACTGTGCGGCTGCTGGTCATCGATCCGCAGCAGCGCATACTTCTATTCAAGATCGAAGATAATGTTCCGCTTGATCCGGCCCACCCGGATATGACAGTCTACTGGGTCACGCCCGGCGGTGGGGTGGACCCCGGTGAAACGTTTGAGCAGGCCGGTCTGCGCGAATTGTGGGAGGAGACCGGCATTCGCGCGGCGGCGCTCGGTCCCTGGGTGGGGCGGCGCTCGCGCGTCCTGCACTTCCCCGATGAGCAGGTGCAGTTTGCGGAGCGCTACTATCTGCTGCCGGTTGCGACCAGCCAGGTAGCGCTGACGAACCTGTACCCCGGTGAACAGCAGGTCTATCGTGCGCACCACTGGTGGACGCTTGCGGAGTTGTGGCAACCGGATGCGCCGGTTCTGCCACCCGGTTTGCCGGATCTCCTCGCAGCGTTATTGCAAGGCGATATCCCGCCCGAACCAGTGCAGTTGTTGTAGGAACCTGTTGGTCCCCTATCCCCTGTCCCCTATCCCCTGTCCCGTGGCATATGTTTTGCTGCGGTGCAGACTGGTGTCCGGGCGCACTGCTGCCGGCTGTCGGGACACCAGGTGAAGAGACAGAGAAGATCTGCAACGGAAGGAGCTTCATGGAAACCGAAGGCGTTCTAACGGTATTCATTGCCGCGTTGATCACCGCTATCTGTACCGGACTGGGTGCGCTGCCCTTTTTCTTTTTTAAGGAGATTGGCAAATTCTGGTTGGGCGTATCGAATGCGCTGGCAGCCGGGTTGATGCTGGGCGCGAGTCTGGGGCTTGTCCGCGAGGGGATCAGCTATGATATCCTTGGCGTCGTTATCGGCTTTGGGCTGGGTTTTGTGCTGATTGTTATTGCCCGCCATTTTATCAGTGACCACGATGAAGACATTCACCTGGGCGCGGTCCAGGGGGCCAGTGCTGCGCAGATGCTGCTGATCGTGGGGGTGATGACGGTACACTCATTTGCGGAAGGGGTGAGCGTGGGTGTCTCCTACGGCGACAGCAACACCTTTGGGGCGTTTATCTCCTTCGCCATTGCCATCCACAATATCCCGGAGGGGCTGGCAATCAGCCTGGTGCTGGTGCCCAAGGGCGTGTCGGTCTGGAAGGCGGCCGGGTGGAGTGTCTTCTCCAGTTTGCCGCAGCCGTTGATGGCCGTACCGGCATTCCTGTTTGTGCTGGTGTTTCGCCCATTTTTGCCGATCGGGTTGGGGCTGGCGGCCGGGGCGATGATCTATATGGTATTTAGCGAACTGCTGCCGGATGCACTGGAAGATGTGTCAAAGCTGACGGCGGCGACCTCAATGGTCCTGGCGACCTTTGCGATGCTGGGGTTTCAGGTTGTGATTGGTTAGTAGTTGGGATAGTTTGCCTGAGTTGCGGACGCGCAGAAGCGCGTCCCTACCAACTCGAAATATGTGTGGCGATAACCTCAGCAGCAACCTACCGCTCCCGATTGCGGATGGCATTGTAGCTACGTACGCTCAGCATGCTGCGCGCACTGAGAAAACTCAGGACGCTGCCGGAGCTGAGGAAGCTCAGGATACTCCCGGCACTCAACAGGCTGAGAATGCTCCCCGCGCTGCCAATGCTCAGGATGCTCCCCGCGCTACCGATGCTCAGGATGCTCCCTGCGCTACCGATGCTCAGGATACTGCCGGTGCTGCCGATGCTCAAAATACTCCGGTGACTTTTCCGGCTTAAAATTGCCGGTGAACGATTATTTGTGGTTCTGAACATACATCCTCTCTGGGTATATCGAAAATGTCCTGTTATCTGACAGGAGTTACGCGGCCCTGCCAATTCCGGCCTGGTGCCAGACCCAAACGCCCGATTCGCCTGCGGCAGCATGGTACTTGTTTTTCTTTTTCACAAAAAATCTGCTCTCAGAGCAAATTTTTTGTGAAAAAGAACTGGGATTTTCCGCCCAGTCGGAGACGATAACTCCCGCCAAACGCGGGATCGTCTGATACCTATCAGCATCGGCCGTTTCGCGTTTTTCGCTCATTTCGCGGCGTTCGTGGTCCCAACTTTCACCGTGTAACTGCTGTTATTTGACAGCTACTTATGGTTGTGTCAGGACGACGATCTCGTCAGCAATCAGGGCGTTTGATTCGCCCGCCGCGCCGGAGGCCTGGATGGTAGTCTCCGGTCGGACGGCGGTCAGGTCGGTGGTGGTGCCGTCTTCGAGCATGATTGTAGTCTCCTCCGTCAGCGCGATGGTGTCGAAGCCGTTCTGCGGCGCGGTCAGCAGAATGATCTGCGCGCTCGGTGAGACTTCCATGACGGTGCCGGTAATGGTCTCGGCACTGTCCGGTGACTCACCGCCGTTACCGGCACAACCCACCGCCGATGTCAGTGCCAGGCAGAGTAACAACATGAGCAACAGAGGACGGATCATAGCATCGTTCTCCTTCGCATTCAGTAAACTCTCTGTCGTCCGGGTGGCAGTGCGCCGCCCTCCCCTGACTGCCTGTGCTGGTCGGTTGGTGTCGTGCGCTGTACACATTCAGTTTAGCAGGAGTGGCGGCGCGGGGTATCTGCCAAAAGGCGTAGTTGCAGGGTGGTACTACTCCGGCGGATCAGGCCGGAGATATCGCGGTAAACTGCAGGATACCGTCGGGCGCGGTCAGGGTCAGGCGGTCTTCCCCACGACTGATAGTATCCGCGTTGCGCAGCAGTTCCATATACGCGGCTTCTTGCTGCATCACCCCGTCGGCCATGCATGCCCGCTCTGTCTGAAACAGGTCGTTAAAGCTGATTGTGTCGCCGGCGTGGGTATAGTTGCCGCCAAACTCATTGCAGCCCGTGCTGCCGCCAACCGTGTCCTCTTGAAATGAGAGCGTGGGTTGGTAGTCGGTGATCACCGGCTGCGGGTTGGCCGGGTCGCCGTACGCGGTCAGGGACCATCTGGTTCCCACGAGATCCGGTTCCACACTGCCGTTGCCGTTTGTGCCCGTATCGGCGCAGGCCGTCAGCAGTAGCCATATCAGCAAAAGCATGCCCGACCGGCGCAGTAGACGATAGTTGATCATCAGTTAGCCTCTCTGGGTATCTGGTTTCCATACATACAGTGTAAGACCACTGCCGGTGTGGAAAAGTTCCCGGAGAGTTTACTTATGATAGCCCTTCCAGAGGTAGAGCGCGAAGATAACGATAAACGGCAGCACAATATGTAATAGAAAAAAGAGTACGACAAAGGTTCCTGTATCCATACTTCTTCCTCAATGGGTACAAAGCGTATATTCGTGCCGAACGCGCAGAAATGTTCGCCTCGTATTGTAGCACAACCCGCATTGCCGTGATCCCCTATCCTGAACCACTGGACCCGGACGGCGCATCTCCCGATACTCTGTGATATACTACGCAGTACAACATTTTTACAAAACCTAAATTGTATCATATGTCCAATGAACGGCGGTCGATGGGGACGGCGTGTTCGTGATCCGGCTCCAGGCGGACAGGTAGTAGTATGCGCAGGCAACCCTGCGCGAAACTGGCGAGAGAGCAATGAGTGAAGAGCGAGCTATTCCAACAGATCCACACCTTACCGACGACAAGCCGTCCCACGAGTGCGGTGTTTTTGGCATCGTCTCCCCCGACGACGACGTAGCCCGGTTGACCTTCTTTGGCCTCTATGCGCTGCAACATCGCGGCCAGGAGAGTGCCGGCATTGCCGTATCGGATGGACGGCGACTGAAGGTCCACAAAGAGATGGGCCTGGTATCGCAGGCCTTTAACGAGGAGAAGCTGCGCCCGTTGAGCGGCTACATGGCGGTCGGGCATACCCGCTACTCGACCACCGGCTCCTCCAAACTGGAGAATGCCCAGCCCTTCCGGGTCGAGAGTATCCTGGGGCCGCTGGCGGTGAGCCACAACGGCAACCTGACCAACGCTGCCGCTCTGCGGCAGGAACTGCTGCGCCGGGGCGTCGGGTTGACCAGTACCAGTGACACGGAGGTCATTACGCAGATGCTGGCCGGGGTGCAGGGCGGGCGCACCTGGCAAGAGAAGTTTGAAGATTTTATGCGCCGCGCCGAGGGTGCTTACTGTGTCACTGTGCTGACTAATCAGGCAGTCTACGCAATGCGCGATCCCTGGGGGCTGCATCCCTTTTGCCTGGGGCGGCTGGGCGATCAGAGCTGGGTGGTTGCCTCGGAGAGCTGCGCCTTTGCCACGATTGGCGCAACCTTCCTGCGGGATATTGAGCCGGGTGAGATCCTGGAGATTACCGAAGAGGGGCCGCGCACGCTGGCGAAGATGCCCGCCGACCGGCAGGACAGTATGCTCCAGGGGCGGATGCTGCATGCCACCCGCGTGGCGCAGGGTCGCCAACTGGCCCACGAAGCGCCCGCCGATGCCGATATTGTTATCCCGGTGCCGGATAGCGCTATCCCGGCGGCGATTGGCTACGCGCAGGCGTCCGGTATTCCCTACAGCGAGGGGCTGATCAAGAATCGCTACATTGGTCGAACCTTCATCCAGCCCGATGATCGGCTGCGCAAGGTGGGTATCGCGCTCAAGTTCAATCCGCTGAAGGATAATCTGGAAGGCCAGCGTGTGGTGCTGGTTGACGATAGCATTGTGCGGGGCAACACCAGCGGGCCGATTGTGCGCCTGCTGCGTGATGCCGGTGCGGTTGAGGTGCATGTGCGGGTTTCCTCGCCGCCCATCCGCCACCCCTGCTTCCTGGGGGTTGATATGGCAACCTACCCGGAGTTGATCGCGCACCGGATGAGCATTGCGGAGATCCGTACGCATCTGGGAGCCGACAGTCTGGCCTACCTGAGCCTCGCCGGGCTGATCGAGGCCACCCGGCAGGATAGCAAGGGTTTCTGTACCGGCTGTTTCACCGGCAACTATCCGGTCGATATTGAACTGGTTGAGAAGGAAGTTTTTGAGTAGGGACGTAAGGCACAGGGGCGAAAGCTGTTTCGCCCCTACGCGATTTCGAGTTGTATTTACGCCGCGCGTGGTGCCAGAATGCGTGCCCCGTATGCCGGTACCGTCTCCAGCAGCAGCGTCCCGTTGTGGACGGTAAACTGCTGGTCGGGGGCCAACTGATCGCCAAAGGTTTGACCGTCCGGCAGGTTGACCGGTAGGCGTAGGGCAGCGGGTGTGTCGGCTGCATTGACCGCCACAACCACATACTCGTCCTCCCACTGGCGGGCAAAGGCCACCTGCTCGGCGGCGACGCTGAGTTGCCGGTATGATCCTCGCCGTAATGCGCCCATCTGTTGCCGAATCCGGGCCAGTTGCGCGATGGTCGCCGCCAGTTCCGGTTGAGCGGCTTCCGGCAGCGCGGTCGGCCCGGTCAGACACGGGCGGAGGGACCAGTCATCCGCCGGCTGCTTGATGCCGCTAATGCCCCACTCGCTGCCATAATAAATTGACGGCACCCCCGGCATGGTGAACAGCAGTGCGTAGAGTGGGTAGAGGTGCGCCGGATTATGCAACGCATTTGCCACCCGGCTGACATCATGGTTGTCGGCGAAGGTATAGAGCGGAATGTCGCGGTAGAGTCCATGCTCGCCGAACTGCCGGTTAAGTGAGTAGGCAATCTCAAAGTAGTTGCGGTCGTTATGACTCGAAAACAACCCCTTGTAATTCTCATAGTTCGTAACAGCGTCGAGCGTCTCGGCATTGGCCCAGCGCGTGTAATCCCCATGAATAACTTCCCCCAGCAGCCAGAAATCAGGATGCGCGCGGCGGCAGTAGGCGGCCAGATCGCGGAGAAAGTCCAGCTCAATATCCTCGGCCACATCTAAACGCAGCCCGTCAATCCCAAACTGCTCGATCCAGAACTGCACCGCCCCAAACAGATGCGCGCGCACCTCGGGATGCTGCAGGTTGAGCTTGACCAGGTCATAGTTTCCGCGCCAGCCGGCGTACCCGAACGGATCGCCGTAGGGACTGTGCCCATTGAAATCGATCCCCACAAACCAGTCGCGGTAGGGCGAGTCGGCTCCGCGCGCCTGCAGATCGCGGAATGCCCAGAAATCCCGCCCCACATGGTGAAAGACCCCATCGAGAATGACCCGGATGCCGGCGGCATGCAGTGCTGCAACCAGTTCGGTGAGCGTCTGATTGGTTCCCAGCCGCCGGTCAACCTGGTAATAGTCTGCGGTGTCATAGCCATGGGTACCGGACTCGAAGAGCGGGCCGAGGTAGAGCGCATTCACATGCAGCGTCTGCAGATGTTCGATCCAGGTGTGGATCTGCGCCAGGCGGGGTTCCGGTGCGGCGACGAAATCATTCCGGCGCGGCGCACCGCACAGGCCCAGCGGGTAGATATGGTAAAAGATGGCGTCATGTGCCCAGGTTGTCATCGTTTGCTCCTTGTGTACATACCGTTCGGTATAAGCCAGTTAAAAAAAGGGTCACGAGTAGATTCCGTATGAGAACTGCTGCACCGCTTGCAGTGCGTGGGTCTCGGTCAGTTCGAGATAGCCATTCAGGGCCAGCCCGACATAGGTGTTGATCATACCCAGAAAGGTTGCGGCATAGATACGCTGCCGCCCGCGCATATTGCCATGGTCATGTGCGGCTGCGTTAAACAGGGCTTCCATCACCTGGTGCTGCTGCTCGTTAAAGCGCGCAACCACCTGAAAGGCGTCATGGTTCGGTGCGGCAAACCAGAGCCCCAGCAGCAGCCGGTAAAATGTCGGCGCTGCATCCGCAAAGCCAAAGTAGGTCAGCACCAGCGTTCGCAGCGTCTGCCGCAGATCCCCGGCGTAGGCGGCGGCCTGCTGCACGCGCGCCAGCAGGGGAGCGCCGCGTTCCTGCACGAGCGTTTCCAGCACGCCCCGCTTGCTGCCAAAGTAGTGGTAGAGCGTTGGCTTGGTGACACCGGCGGCACTACAGATCTCCCGCACCCCGATGGCGTCATAGCCCTGCGCGGCGAAAAGTTCCAGCGCGCACGTCAGGATGGACGCGCGATTATCCTTTGGTTCCATCGGTTCTCTTTCATCTATGGTAGCCGGGTAGGGTGTGGTTATGCAACAACAGTTTACCTCAGCGACAGTGTTAGTATACCGAACGGTATAGTATTTGTCAAGGGGTGCGCAGCGGTCGGGATCACTATAGGTGCGAAATCTTTGACACCTGTCCGGCATGTGCAACCATTTGACATCACTTGTCAATAGTGCTAAAATAAGAACATAAGTTCTTTTCAGTAAGGTTCTATTCCAATAGAACGCGGTAGAACGATTGCCGCAAACCCACCCGACAGCCGTATACCGGGCATGCCGGTTGCCGGCCTGTGCCGGACGAGTGTATGCTGTTTTTGCTCTCTTGCGCATTGTAGTACGCTGGTCCGAGCTATACTGGTACCACGCCTACACCGGGATAGAAAAACATGCGCCAACGTGAATTAGATGAACTGCTTGCCGAGTTAGCCGCCACCGAGGAAGCGCTCCTCGACGCCGACCTGGATGCAGTGCCGGCGGTGACGCTGCTGCCGGAGCAGGACGAAGCCGAACTGGCGGGCGGGTTTCGGGCAAAGCTGACCCTACCGCCCCGCCCCTACCAGGAAGCCGCGCTGGAGTCCTGGTTGGCGGCGGATGGTCGCGGCGTGGTGGTTCTGCCCACCGGAGCCGGGAAGACCTTTCTGGCGTTGATGGTTATCGCCCATCTCAAGCTGCGCACGCTGGTGGTGGTTCCCACCATCGAACTGCTCTACCAGTGGCGCGACACCATCGTTGAGCGACTGGGCGTACCCCGGCGCAAGGTCGGGCTGGTGGGCGATGGGCGGCGCGAGGTCTGCCCGATTACGATTATCACCTACGCCTCGGCTGCCATGCCGCAGGCACCCATCACCGGCACCGGCCTGCTGATCTGTGATGAGGCGCACCATCTGCCGTCGCCCTCCTACAGCGCAATTCCCCAGCGCTGCGGCGCGCCCTACCGCCTGGGATTGACGGCCACCCCCGAACGGAGTGATGGCGCGGAGGAACAACTCTACCAACTACTGGGGCCGGTGGTCTACCAGCGCACTCCCGCCGAACTGTCGGCGGAGGGCCACCTGGCGAAGTTCCGCGAGCGGCGCATCTACGTAAATCTGCAGCCGGAGGAAGCGCTACGCTACGCGGTGCTGATGACCGAGTGGAAGTGGTTTGTTGCGCGCCACCGCAGCACACTCGCGCGCGGCGGGGATTTCTTTGGCGAACTGATCCGCCGCAGCGGGAATGACCCGGCCGCGCGGCAGGCGTTGCGGGCGCACCATCAGGCGCGCATGATTGCGCTCAACGCCGGGGCCAAACTGGAAGAGACCGCCCGACTGCTCCAGCAGCATCGTGGCGACAAGGTGCTGATCTTCTCGGAGTATACCGCGCTGGTCGATCAGATCAGTCGGACGCTGGCGCTGCCGGCGATCACCTACCGCACCGCGCCGGACGAACGCAAGCGCATCCTGCAGGCGTTTCGCAATGGTGCATACAGCAAGCTGGTTGCCGGGCGCGTGCTTAACGAGGGGGTGGATGTGCCCGATGCCAATATCGCCATTGTGGTCAGCGGTAACAGTACCCCCCGTGAACATATCCAGCGCCTGGGGCGCATCATCCGGCCCAAACCGTCCGAGGCAGTCCTCTACGAACTGGTTACCCGCCACACCAGCGAAGTCAGCACCGCCCGCAAACGCAAAATCAAAAGAACTAAGGGCTAAGAACTAAGAACCTGTCTGAAAAGGGTTTGTTATGGGAATACGGCCCCGGCAGCAGGAGTCCCGGCTTCAGCCGGTGTGCGGCCGAAACCGGCTGAAGCCGGGACTCCTGGGGCGCTATCCGGTGTATCAGGACAACCAGCATGCCGTGTGACCAACGCGACCCCCTTTTCAAACAGTCTCTAAGAACTGAAGAAGCCCAGGCATTACGAACTACTGGCCTTCTCAAGTTCTCAGTTCTCGGTTCTCGGTTCTCAGCAGGAGGTACCTATGGCTTTTCGCATTGCCGATTTTAAAAAGACCACGCGCAAGGCGGGTGATGCCCGGCAGCTCTACCCCCACCAGATCCGCGATGATCGCTACACCGCCGCGATTGGCTACGCGATTGCCTACTTCGAGCGCATGATCGGGCGGCGGCGCGCAACCTTTGAGACAGAGGCGCTGCTGGAGTTTTTCGGCGATCCGCGGCTGGCGCGCGGGCTGGTTGCCTGGCTGTCCCGCACCTACACCTGGCGGGAGCAGACGCTGGCGGAGGCGTTTGGTACGGCGCAGGCGCAGGCACTGCGGGGAGCCGGGTTGACGACCCCGGCGGCATTCCGGGCGAAGCTTTATGGTCTGGCAAATGGACGCTATGGCGGGGTAATCCTGCCCGGCGAGCGGGCGGAAGCGCTAACCTTCCTCTGTACTGATCTGCCGGTGACACCCGACCAGTTTGAGCAGGCGCTGCTGCTGGACAGCGACGAGCAGCGGATGCTGGTGCAGGTCGGTCCGGCGAGTGGTGAGTGCATGACCAGGGCGCGCATCCCGCCGGTGAAGGCGGTCATGACGCCGTTCCCGCACGCCGTCGAGGACGAGGCGACGCTGGATGCGGCCCGCGCGCTCATGGC